>JAZSAO010000107.1:0-9421 GCA_045601945.1 Faecousia sp.
AGGTACTAAAAGATCTCAGCGTTTTGACATTGGTTAGCTTAACTACGGTTTCTACGGTGATTTGCGGCTTTGTCAGTTACTTTGTGGGTCGTCGAATTTTGACCCCAATGGTGAAACTCAGTGCCGCATCCAAGGAGGTTGCAAAGGGGAACTATTCCATCCGGGTATGGGACTCCAGTAAAATGGAGGAGGTACAGACGACCTTTCGCAATTTTAATGCCATGATCAAACAGTTGGACAGCATTTCCACCCTTAGTAATGATTTTGTGGCCAATGTATCTCATGAGTTTAAAACGCCCCTTACAGCAGTTGAGGGGTATGCCATGCTTCTGCAGGATCCTACCTTGGGAGAGGAGGAGCGGCAGGAGTATTTGGAGCAGATCCTGACCAATGTCCATAGACTAACGGAACTGGTGGGCAATATTCTGCTCTTGTCACAGATCGAAAACAAAGGTCTGGCCGATGCCTATAGCCAATTCCGCTTAGATGAGCAGATCCGGCAGGCAGTGGTTTTTCTTCAGAGCCAATGGATGCGGAAGAAGCTGAACTTCGATGCGGAATTGGATGAGGTCACTCTGCGAGCAAGCGAAGGTCTGCTGTCTCATGTATGGGAGAATTTGATCAGTAATGCCATAAAATTCAGCCCACAAGGAGGGACCATAGAACTGCGGCTGTTGGAGCAGACCGAGTGTGTGGTTTTTACGATCCGAGATGAGGGCTGTGGTATCGGTTCCGAGATTCGGGAGCGGATCTTTGAGAAATTCTTTCAGGGAGACACCTCTCATAAGGGGATGGGCCATGGCTTGGGGCTTCCTTTAGTAAGGCGAATCGTAGAACTGTCTGACGGTGTGATCGAAGTAGAGAGCCAAGAAGGGCAGGGCGCCTTGTTCCGGGTGATCCTTCCGAAATCATAAAACTTATTTTAAAATGTAAAGTATAAATCTCATAGAAAATATGGAGGATAATAGATATGATCGTATCAAAAGCAAAGCCTGTGGAGGCGGTTCTTGCCATGCTCCAAGGGGTGCAAAAGGTAGGTTTGGTAGGCTGTAAAAGCTGTGCTTCTGCCTGCGCCGTTGGCGGTGAGAAGGAATGCGAAACCATGAAAGAGACCTTAGAAGCAGCGGGCTTTGAGGTAGTAGGCATTGTGCTCCCCGATGAAAGCTGCCATAAGATGCTCCTGCGTCGTGAACTGAAGCCCCTGATCGCAGCAGGTGCAGAGGCTCTGGTATCTCTGGCTTGTGGCTCCGGCTGTCAGACCGTGGCAGAGAATGTAAAGATCCCTGTATATCCCGCAAACGATACCCTCTTTGTAGGACAGACCGAGAGAGTCGGTATTTTCCACGAAATGTGCCGCACCTGCGGGGATTGTGTTTTGGGAGAAACCGGTGGCATTTGCCCCATGACGAAATGCGCCAAGTCTTTGGTTAACGGTCCCTGTGGAGGACAGAAGAACGGCAAGTGTGAGGTAGACCCTGAGAACGATTGTGCATGGATCCTGATTTATAAGCGTTTGGAATCTCTGGGGCAGCTTCAGAAGATGGAAGCAACCTTAGACGATCACAGTTCACGTACTTATCCCCAGAGTGTCAATGTAAGGGAGGCAAAGAAATGAGTAAGCTGCAACAGACATTTTTACAGGGAGGATTCCCCATTACGGCAGAAATGGCACCTCCCAAGGGCTATGATTTTACAGAGGCGTTGGAAACCGCTGCCCTTCTAAAAGATCGAGTAGACGGTGTCAACGTTACAGATATGCAGTCTGCCTGCCTAAAGGCAAGTTCTCTGGGTCTTTGCATCGCCCTGAAGCAGGCAGGGGTAGAACCCATTTTGCAAATGACCGGCAGAGACCGCTCCCGTATGGCGATTCAGGCAGAATTCCTGTCTGCTGCCGCCTTTGGCATCGATACGATCTTAGCGCTCACAGGAGATCATCCCATTGTAGGTGATTGCAAGAAGTCTAAGCCTGTATTCGATCTGGATTCTGTAGGGATCCTGAAGCTTCTGACCAACATGGAGCAGACGGGAACGGATTGCGGTGGGAATGCTCTGAACTCTACCCCCAAGTTCTTTAAGGGTGCCGCAGTGACTCCCGTATATGAGCCCCTGTTCCTCCAGATCAACAAGCTGAAAAAAAAGATCGATGCCGGTGCGGAATTTGTCCAGACCCAGGGTCTGTTTACTGTAGAAGCGCTGGAGACCTTTATGAACGAGGTAGAGCGGAACAACCTGAAAGTCAAGGTCATGGCAGGGATCATTCCTCTGAAAGCAGCGGGTATGGCTCGGTATATGAATGAAAACATTCCCGGCATTTCCGTGCCGGAGGACATGATCGGCCGTCTGCAGGCTGCTGCAGAAGAAGGAAAAGCCCGTGGCGTTAAAGGTCTGCCTATGGAAGCCGGTATGGATATGGCCGCAGAATTGATTCGTGAGATCAAGGCGCGGAAGCTGTGCCACGGTGTACATATTATGGCCATCGGTGCCGAAAAGAATGTCCCCACGATTCTGGATCGTGCAGGGCTGTAAAGCACATAGGAAATAGGATATTCCAAAAAGGAGTTATGTAAACCATGCAAGCAATCATTACGCAACTCGCACAAGAACTGAACAAAGACCCCAAGCATATTGAAAATGTTATTACCCTGTTAGATGAGGGCAATACCATCCCCTTTATTGCCCGTTATCGTAAGGAACTCCACGGAGCCATGGATGACACGGCCCTCCGTGAACTGGCAGATCGTCTCCAGTATCTGCGCAACCTGTCCCAGCGTCGGGAAGAGATCCGCAGATCCATCGAATCTCAGGAAAAACTGACGGAAGAACTGTCTCTTGCTCTGGACAATGCTAAGACCTTGTCGGAATTGGAGGACATCTA
This sequence comes from Faecousia sp., assembly GCA_045601945.1. Taxonomy (GTDB): domain Bacteria; phylum Bacillota; class Clostridia; order Oscillospirales; family Oscillospiraceae; genus JAZOXB01. The sequence continues at coordinate 2,876 of JAZSAO010000107.1, forward strand.
TCGTCCCTATAAGCCCAAGCGCCGTACCCGTGCTACCATTGCTAAGGAAAAGGGCTTGGAGCCTCTGGCACAGCAGATCTTCGGACAGGGGAAGGATCTTCCCCCTGTGGAAGAACTGGCACAGGATTATGTAAACCCCGAACTGGGGGTCAATACAGTAGAAGAGGCCCTTGCAGGTGCTTCTGATATCATTGCGGAAATGATCTCCGACGATGCTAACATTCGTAAGGAACTCCGTAAGGTCATGCAGAAGCAGGCGGTTGTTCGCAGCACTGTTGCAAAGGACAAGGAAGAAGAGGGCGAGGTCTACAAGCTGTATTTCGACTTCTCTCAGCCTTTGGCAAAGACACAGGGACATCAGGTTCTTGCCTTCAACCGTGGAGAGAGAGAAGGCTTCTTGAAAGTCTCTGTGGAAATCGAGGAGGAAAAGGCACTGATCCCTATTCGTCGGACAGTTTTAACTCCCGGCAGCAATGCTACGGCTTTTGTCCGTGCCGCCGCAGAAGATGCCTATACTCGTTTGATCGCCCCCAGCATGGAGCGTGAGATGCGTACGGCTCTTACGGACGTCGCCAACGAGGGTGCGATCCACAATTTCGCCCTGAACCTTCGTCCGCTCCTCATGCAGCCTCCTGTTAAGGGTCATGTGACTCTGGGTTTGGATCCCGGATACAGCCATGGCTGTAAGTGCGCTGTGGTAGATCCTACAGGTAAGGTTCTGGATACCGCTGTGGTTTATCCTACCTTCTCCAAAGGTAAGCGGGAAGAAGCCATTCGCACTTGGGCAGATCTGATCCGCAAGCATGGGGTAGAGCATATTGCTATCGGCAACGGTACCGCTTCCCGTGAGACAGAGAATGCAGTCTGCGAACTGTTGGGCAGAGTCAAGGGTGTCAGCTATATGATTGTTTCCGAGGCAGGTGCCTCTGTGTATTCCGCATCCAAGCTGGCGGCAGAAGAATTCCCCCAGTACGATGTCAATCTCCGTAGCGCGGTGTCCATTGCACGTCGTTTGCAGGATCCGCTGGCAGAACTGGTTAAGATCGATCCCAAATCCATCGGTGTGGGACAGTATCAGCACGACCTGCCGGAGAAGCGTCTGGACGAGAGCCTTGCAGGTGTGGTAGAAGACTGCGTTAACGCTGTCGGTGTAGACCTGAATACCGCATCACCTTCTCTCCTCCGCCGTGTAGCGGGACTCAATGCTACCATTGCCAAGAATATTGTGACATACCGCGAAGAGAACGGTGCCTTCACCACCCGTAAGCAGGTGCTGAAGGTTCCGAAGCTGGGTGCCAAGGCTTACGAGCAGGCCGCAGGCTTCCTCCGCGTTCCGGAAAGCAAGCAGATCCTGGATAATACCGGTGTCCATCCGGAAAGCTATGGTGCGGCAGAACAACTTCTGGATCTTTGCGGCTACAGTTTGTCCGATGTTGCATCGGGGACCTTGACGGAACTCCATAGCCGTCTGGAGACTTACGGTGCTTCCAAGGCCGCAGAAGCGTGCGGTGTAGGTGTTCCTACCCTCCGTGACATTGTTAAGGAATTGACGAAACCCGGCAGAGATCCCCGTGACGAACTGCCTCCTCCCATTCTCCGTACGGATGTACTGGAAATGAAGGATCTGAAGCCCGGCATGGTTCTCACAGGAACGGTCAGAAATGTCATTGACTTCGGCGTGTTTGTGGATATCGGTGTCCATCAGGATGGATTGGTACACATTTCCCGTGTATGTGATAAGTTTATCAAGCATCCCTCTCAGGTGGTCAGTGTCGGTGATATTGTCAAGGTTGCCGTGTTGGAGGTTGATGTGAAGAGAAATCGTATCAGCCTGACCATGCGTGATCTTCCCAAGGAATAAAACAGGTTCCCAATCGTAAAAGATTTAGGAGGGTTTTCTTTGAATAAACGCAGTGTATGTATTCTGTTCGGCGGAATTTCTCCGGAACACGAGGTTTCTCTCCGCTCGGCAGAGTCTGTATTAAACAATCTGGATCCGGAAAAATATCATATTTTCCCCGTTGGGATCACCCGCGAGGGAGAGTGGATCCTGTACGGTGGAAAGGACTACAGCTTTCTGCCCACGGGACAGTGGCTCCAATGCCCGGACAATCGTCCGGCTGCTATTTCTCCGGTTCGGGGACAAGGGCTTCTGACCTTTGAGGAAGATTGCGTGGTTCGGCAGCGGATCGACGTGGTATTCCCCGTCCTCCATGGTGAAAATGGAGAAGACGGTTCCGTGCAGGGTCTTTTGCAGCTGGCAGGGATCCCCGGTGTAGGGCCTGCTGTGGCATCTTCCGCTACCTGTATGGATAAGACCTTGACCAAGTTGGTCTGCGACAATGCCGGAATTCCTCAGGCGGCATGGGAATTGGTTACTGCCGAGTCCTTAGAGTCTCATGTAGAAAAGGTTCTGGATCGGATCGAAAAACGGTTCTCTTATCCTGTTTTTGTAAAGCCTGCAGGCACAGGCTCTTCTGTGGGTGTGGCAAAGGCAAAGGATCGTACCGCACTGGAAAAGGCTCTGGGGAATGCGGCGCAGTTTGACCGCAAGGTTCTGGTAGAGGAATTTATCCACGGCAGAGAAGTAGAAGTTGCCGTTTTAGGCAACGATTCCCCTGTGGCCTCTATTTGCGGTGAGATAGAAGCCGGTGCAGAGTTCTATGACTATGAGGCAAAGTATATTTCCGATTGTTCCACCCTTCATATCCCTGCTCGCATTGATGAGGCAACAGGGGAGAAGGTACGGGATCTTGCGATCCGTGCCTATAAGGCGCTGGGTTGCAGAGGCTTGTCTCGTGTAGATTTCTTTGTGACATTCGAAGGCAATGATATCGTATTAAACGAGATCAATACTTTGCCCGGATTTACGTCTATTTCCATGTACCCCAAGCTTTTCGAGGCAAGCGGCATCCCCTATTCTCAGCTATTGGATCGGTTGCTGGAACTGGCAGGTGAGTGATCCCATGAAGCAGAAGGTTCTGGTGCGGATCCGCAGTGAACAGCAATACGAGGATCAAACTCCGGATGTGTCTGAGTTTATGACAGTAGGAACCATGGAACGTACAGACACAGGATTTCTGATCTCCTATGAAGAGACGGAACTGACGGGACTTCAGGGGACGACGACAACTTTCCAAATGGAGAAAAACAGGATCGTTCTGAAACGGGAAGGGGCCCTTCGTTCGGAAATGGTCTTCGCCGTGGATCAAGAACACAGATCCCTTTATGATATGGGCATGGGCGCCCTGCTGATCACGGTTCGTACCATCGCTTTGGTTCAAGCCATAGACATTGCAGGGGGCTTTGTTGATGTGATCTACGACGTGATCATCGAAGACGGCATTATGGGACAGGTTCGCTATCACTTGGATGTCTGCCCTGCGTAACAATGGAAAAAAGCACACCCTGCCATGGAGATCGAAATGGTCACCATGGCAGGGTGTGTTTGTTTGGTAGGAGGGGCTGTCGGGATTTGGACAGCCCCTTTTTACAGGGATTATTTTGCGAAGTAAGCCTTTGCGCTGTCGCTATAGGCAAAGAGGGCTTTGCACAGGTCGCCTAATGCTCCGGTCTTGCCGCTTCCGTAGGTGTCGGCGGCATAGTGTACGGTGCCGGAAACTACGGTATCACCGGACAGGATCTGCACCGTCAGTACAGACCGAAGTTCTGCCGCAAGGAGAGAATCTAAGGTGAAGGCATAGTAGCCGCGGTCGGCATTATAGATCTCAAGTTTGGAGATGATCAGTTCCTTATCCTTGCCGTTAATGTCCTTGTAAGTAACCTTCATCTGCAGATCCTCGGTTGCTCCGGTGTAAGAACCGAGGGAGAAGATGAACTTAATGCTGACTTTCGATGCTAAATCCAAGGATTTGCCCAGCCACTGTACCGCGTTGGTTGCAGGGACATTTTCCGTCACATTGGTATTGCCGAAGGTCACGGCTTCCAAATGGCTAAGGTATGCTTTCTGCTCTCCGGTCATGGCGGCATCTGCAAGGGCATCTGTGCGGTAGCCCTTAAAGATCTGTGCCTTTGCGCCATAGCGCAGGAGGTCTGCACAGAGTGCTTTCAGGCTGTGGGAGGCTTCTTCCTTGCCCAGCTGTGTATAAGCATAGCGCGCGATGGAATAGACATCGTCTTCGGTATAGTAGTGTCTTGCACCTCGGCTCATCTGCAGGCGAGCAACGACCGTGTCGTTTATATGCACAGCCGTGAGTCCGTCTAAGGTGAAGTAATAATACTGTCCCTTATCCACGGGGGTGAGGGTAACAACTCTTGTTCCGACTTTGCGGTTGCCTTCATAAACAGGGATCCGGCACTCCATGTAGAAGGCATCATAGCCATCCAGATCCTGTTTATTCACTGCATAATTGATGGAAATGTCGCCTGCCAGATTCAGGCTGTGGCCGATCTGCTTGCCCTCTGTCAGAATGGGAGTTTCCATAACAGCCTTCAGGAAAGCAGCCGCGGCGGAAGCAGTATTTCCGTCTACCATGAAGCGGACAGGCTCAGTAGCTTGAGCGTTCTTGGAAGTGGGCTTCTCTTCATCTTGGGAAGAAATCTCGGAAGGTGCTTCTGTTTCTGTGGGCTTGACTTCCGGATCTGTGATCCCATCGCCCATAGCGGTGTCGGGATGGGCCTTGTAGGCTACCTTCACATCTGTCAGAGACAGCACGTTTACGGGAGCGGTGGCAGGAGTGCTGACATCGTTTGCGGTCTCGGTGTTATTGAAGATCACCAGATACACGGCGGTGGTTCCGTCTTGGGTCAGCTTCTTGATGTTGCTTGTCGTCAGCGCTCTGTAGAGGGCGGTAGAAGCGCCTACGGTAAAGGTGTCGCGACTTTCTACCTTGTAGCCCTTTTCGCCCATAACCACAATACCTGCTTCCATGGTTACGGTGCTGCCTACGATGGTCTTAGCGCCAATATCCAAGCTGGCAATATCCTGCAGGGTGTCTACCTCTATGCGGAAGGCCACTGCCTGATTGGGAGCCAAATAGACCTCGTTCTTGGGGCCGACCTTGTTGTAGGTTTGGATATCCATGGTGGTATATTTGTCAATGAGCAGGTCGGAAGCTACCATATTTCCTCCGCTTTCCGTGGGAGCAGTAAAGCTGTTGTCCTTCAGGTCAATGAAGACTGCACCCTTGGTCTCGCCGGAAAGGTTGTCAAATTCCGTCTCGGTTAAGAGGATATTGCGGATCTCCTTAATGAAGCTGTAGGCTTCTCGATCGGTTTCGTAAGCGATTTGGGCGATCCGTTCTCCTTCGGTAGGCGTTTCCTGTTCTACATTCATGGGGTCGTAGATCCGTACCGCATCAAAGTAGAAGTCTGCGCCACGGCTGAGGATCTCATAGTTGCTTTCTACCTTCTTGTTGACCCACAGGGTCACGGTGTACTCTCCGTAGGGCAATCCCTGAACGGAAACTACGGGGATCTGGTACAGTTCCAATTCGCCCTTATTGTTGACGGTCAAACGCTTTTCTACCACGCCTGTGGTCTTATTTTGTACCTCCACACGGATGGTTGCCTGATCGTGACCGGTACGGCTGATGATGTCGAAGCCGGTACCCTTAAAGTCAAAGGTTGCTTCTGTATAGGCCGTGTTGGTTCCGTTGGCGATCTTGACACCGTTACCCTTAACGAAGGCACTGCTACCGTTCGACAGATGGGTGTCGTTTTCATAAGAGGAATCGTAGCCGTAGACAGGCTCCGGCGCCAGAATACCTACACCTACGTAGATATAGTCCATGAGGATCTTATCTCCCTTTTCGGCGGTCACACCCTCAAATACCAGACGGAGCCGCTCGATTGCGGGGGCGTTATCGAAGGTATCGTCTAATTGGGCGGTCATGATCACATAGTCCTCTTCGGGGTTCAGAGGCATCAAGGGAGCAAGCTTGAGAGGCTCGGAGGTAATAAAGGCATCGGCACCTGTGGGCAGGTACATAAGCTTCACGGAGAAATTGTCCTTGATGGTCAGTCCTTCTGTTCTGAAGCGAACCTGCACAATGTTATCCTCTGCAGGGTGGTAGTTCAGCAGCTGCATGAAATGTCGCCAATAGTATCTGGGAGAAGAAACGGAGGGATAGGTCTGAATAGCAACCACATCTGCGGTTTTTCCCTCCGCAACATCAACGGCTATCTCTAAGTTGCCCGTATCCGACCGGGGGGTTACCACAACATTGGGATAGGTTACGTCCTCTTTGGGAGGGAAGGCGGGAACGTAATCCTTGATAGCATCAGCTACAGGAGCCCCTCGATCCTCGTTGCCTGCGGTTTTCCAGCCGTAGACGTCCTTTGTCAGGTTAGAGGGGATCGCTTCGGATTCGGAAAGCCACCGGTTTGTATCATAGTTCAGGAAGCCGTAGGTGTCGCTTTCATAGCGGAGAGCATCTGTGTTCCAGTGCCCGGAGCCACGGTCTCCGAAGCCGAAATAGAGACTGGGAGCTGAGGGAATGCTCTCGGTGAGAGGTCCTACATAAATATAGTCTATCGTGAAGGTGCAGTTCTGGGTGCCGCTGATCACAGGACGTACCGCTGTTA
>JAZSAO010000108.1:0-3338 GCA_045601945.1 Faecousia sp.
CGCATTAAAATGCTTGGCAAGCGTAGACTTACCACAGCCGTTATGACCCAGAACAGCTACAAAGCTGCCTTCTTCGATTTTGAGATCCAGATCACGGAATACGGGGATAGCTTTGTCCCCGTCTTGAGAGGGATAGCTGAAGGCAAGATCCTTAGTTTCAATGGCAATACTCATCTTCTCGTTTCCCTCGGTTTATTCTTTGACCCAACGGCCGGTAGCACCACAGGGAAGAACCAGACCGTTTGCGGCGGGTAGACCCAGTTCATCAGACTCTGTGTGTCCACCGTATTTGGGAGTAACAATGGTATCTAACAAACAGGTTAGAACAGAAGGTGCCAGACCTGTTGTATAGGAGTTAATAATAAAGAACTGGGGGTCATCGGAAAGCACACCGCTGACCAGCTGAAGGAAGGGGAACAAATCCTTCTCCAGTTTCCAAATCTCACCGGAGGGGCCCCTGCCGTAGCTGGGAGGATCCATAATAACAGCATCGTAACGCTTGCCACGTTTGATCTCCCGCTCGACGAATTTGGCGCAGTCGTCGATGATCCAACGGATGGGTGCCTCACTGAGACCGGAGGAGGCGGCATTTTCTCTTGCCCACGCGACCATGCCTTTAGCTGCATCAACATGGCAAACAGATGCACCTGCAGCGGCGGCGGCCAAGGTGGCGCCACCGGTGTAGGCAAAGAGGTTCAGGACCTTAAGGGGTCTGCCGGCTTTTTTGATCTGTTCGTCAATAAAGTCCCAGTTTGCAGCTTGCTCCGGGAAAACGCCGGTGTGTTTAAAATTCATGGGTTTGACGTTGAAGGTCAGTTCGCGATAATGGATCTGCCACCGTTCCGGCAGTTTGTGTTGTGACCACTGACCGCCGCCGGTGTTGGAACGGGCATATCGGGCGTCGAATTTCCGCCAACGGGGATCTCTTTTAGGGGTATTCCAAATAACCTGAGGATCGGGGCGAACTAAAACATACTTTCCCCATCGCTCTAATTTTTCACCGTCAGAGGTATCCAGTACCTCATAATCTTTCCAATTTTGGGCTTTCCACATAGAAATTAGCCTCCTATTTGAATGGGACCCTCAAACCATTGCGTAGGAGGAACCCGTGTTTCGGATGTGCCGGGAACGACCTCCGGCTGGGTAGTGTTAGGGACAACTTCCGGTTTTGTGGCATCGGGGGCTGTCTCCGGAAAATGATTGGGCACAGTGGTGGAATCCGGTGTGACGGTTTCACCGCCGTTGGGATTTGTGCCGGGATTTGTATTGGGGTTTGTGGTGGGATCGGGAGGGATGATGATGGAAAGCATATTGTGGAGATCACAGATGGTTTCCTTCTTTTCCGGATTATAGACGTAGGGTTCTTCTTTCTTAACCTTCCAATCCTTATTGAAGATCAGCATGGTGACTTTTTTCACGGTATTGCCGGCAACCAGTTCGCAGTATTCGTTGCATACTTTGCCGGAGCCTTCGCATAGACTGACCTCAATATGGCAATCACACTTATCTTTGGGCGCGTCCTGCCAGTACAGGGGTACTTTAAGGGTACGATCGCCTCGGACTTCTGTCTTACAGAAGTCTTCTGCCAATTTACCGCAATCGACACAGACTGTATAATAACCCACGTCGCCGGGAGTACGGAAACTCTTCCATTCCAGATCTTCGTGGATGGGCCGCATGACTTGGCGCCACATGACGATAGCGGGGTTCGTATAGGAGTCAGCCAGTACGATCTGCTCCATTTCGTCATAACCACACCATACAACTGCAGTATAGTAGGGGGTATAACCTGCATACCAACGGGTTTGGTTGTTATTGGAGGTGCCGGTCTTACCACAGGAGGGCATATTGCTGATATAGGCAGGAGTGCCGGTACCGGAACTGACGACCTGCTGGAGCATATAATTGATATAGTAGCTGGTCCTTTCACTCATGGCGGTATGGCTCTCTTGTGTATTATCGAGAATGATATTACCTTCGGGATCAATCACAGAAGTATAGGTTCTTGCTTCGCGGAATACACCGTTGTTAGGGAATGTGGCATAAGCCTGTGTGACCTCGCGAACGGTCATACCGTAAGTCAATTCGCCTAAGCCAAGGGGAGCATAGGCAATATCGGTATATTCCTTTCCGCCGCTTTCGGTTCTTTCGACAAGGGTAGTGATACCCATTTTCTGAGTTAGGAAGGCATAGCTGGCTTCCACTGTCAGATCCTTCAAAACCTTGACGGAGATGGTGTTCAGGGATTGCTTTACACCTTCCAGAACATTGGTTAGACCGGAATAGGTTCGGTTAGAATTCTGGGGCCAATTCTCGTATTCATAAATGGAGGAATCCTCGTAGACGGTTACGGGTGTAATCAGTCCGGCTTCCAAAGCAGGGGCATAGACTGCAATGGGCTTAATGGCGGAACCGGTGGGCAGACGGCTTTCAGCACGGTTGAAGGTCAAGCTACCTTCTTTTTCTCCCACGCCGCCCTTCATTGCTACAACGTCGCCGGTTGCATTATCAATGATAATCATAGCGGACTGGAGCTGTTGGATACTGACTGTTTTGGGAACGTTTTCCAGGTTTTCGTAGATCTTATCCATTTGACCTTGAACATCGGGATCCATAGTGGTATAGATCTTATAGCCGCTTGTCAGTAGAAGCTGCTGGGCCGCAAGTTCGCTGATGCCGTAAGTGCTGCACAGGTCTTCTACCACATCTCGATATACGGTATCGACAAAGTAGGAATAGCCGGTGCTGCTCTTAACTTCGGGATTTTCGGTACCGCAGTTAGGACAATAGAATTGAGAATCTTCTTTATTATAATCAGAACGTTCGCCTTCGAAATCACATTGGCTACAGGGATAGGTTTCGGTGTCGTACAGACCGTTCCGTAAAACCAACTCTTGGGTTTTGGCAACATTATAGGCAGCTTCCGTATCGATATATCCCTGATCAAACATTTCACTCAGGATGAGTCGGGTGCGTTTTAGGTTGCTGTTAGGCGCAATATAGGGATCATACATAGAGGGATTATTGGTAATGGCAACGAGACAGGCGCATTCTGCAGTTGTCAGTTCTCCCACGTCTTTTGCAAAGTAAACCTTAGCGGCACTTTGGACGCCGTAACAGCCTTCTCCCAGATAGATGGTGTTCAGATACCATTCCATGATTTCTTCTTTAGTGTACTGCTTTTCCACAGCCAAAGCGCGGAAGATCTCCTGTACCTTACGGTTGACAGTGACATCATCCTCACTGGACAGATTCTTGATCAGCTGCTGGGTAAGGGTAGATGCACCGAAGGAAGAGTCTCCTCCTACGAAGTTTTGCACTGCGGACAGGGTGCGGAG
>JAZSAO010000109.1:0-7455 GCA_045601945.1 Faecousia sp.
GTAGATGGAGGTATCGTCTGTATACTTCATGAGAGAAGTCGTACCGGTGCTGATGTTAGTACGGTAGAAACGGGCATTGTTGTTATTACCGCTTTCCATCTTAAAGGTGTAGATGTAGGTGCCGTCGGTACACATGCCTTGTGTGGCGACCAGATCGTTGGGAAGAGAGCCGATTTTGGTGTAGCCTGAGTCGTTTATGGACAGGGCTGATGCGGAGGGAAGGAGTCCCAATAGCATAATTAGGGACAGGATCAGAGAGAAAATGCGTTTTGTGGTTCTCATAGGGTCATCTCCTTTTATTTAATTTCCGAAGGTAGTGCGCCGGGGGATCGGACACAGCAACTTTTACCTTCGCGTGTCTATTTAGTATACCATTCCCGAAAAGTCTTGTCAATGGAGATTACGCTTTATGCAATATGAACAGAAAAAATTTGGATATTCTGCAGATTTAGGAAAGAAACCAGATGGCACCAATAGACACAAGCAGGAGAACAACTGCCGCACTATAGAACAGGATCATGCTGCCGGTGTTCGGGACTACGGTGCGATCGCTCTTGGGGAACAAGCCGGCTTTGCGCAGGCCTTGGACCAAAGGACGGTATAAGAGAGCGGTAATGGCACCGTTGAGACCGCCTTTGATCAGATTGAAGGGAAGGAACACGGGAACCAGCATGGCCGCAATATCGGCTCTGCTTTGGCCCATGTACAGTGGGGTGAGGATGTAATTCCAACCCAGCATAACTGCGACCATTAAAACGGTACCTACAAGAAGGCCTGTAAAGGCACCTGCAAGGTTATGCCGCTTTTTGTAAAAGAAGGCGGCGGTACAGGCGAAAGAACAGGTAGACAGGATATTCATGATCATGCCGATCCAGCCGGTATCGCTAATGGTTAGCATTTCAATAAAAGAAACGACGAAAGACACTGCAAAAGCTGCTAAGGGACCATAGAGAAAGCCTCCGATGGTAATGATCACATCCTTAGGTTCGTACTTTAGGAACAGGACCACGGGGAAGCGCAGGAAGCAGAGAACAACATAGGCAAATGCTGTAAGCATGGCAAGGACGGTGAGCTTTTTGGTTCGTTGTTGATTCATATAGGACCTCCGAAAAATAGAATACCCAAAGAGGGCGAAAAGCCTCTTTGGGTATGGGAAACACGGTATTTGAGAATCGTCAAAAACTGCTTCTTCCATCCGGACTGTAACCGTCGGTTCCGGAATTACACCGGATCATGCGCCTATGCGCTCGCGGACTATACCGCCGATAGGGAATTTCACCCTGCCCCGAAGAGGTTTTATACTTATTTCTAATAAAACGGATGAACCGTTTTATTATGCCGCTAATAAGCGGCATGGCGGCAAAGCCGCCAAGAAATGCCGTGTATTATGCTACCATCCAGTATACTCTATGATTCGATGAATTGCAAGTCTTTTCTTAGAGAAAATTTTATGATATACTGGCTAAGTAAAATGGATCAGTTTGTGGTTGCGGCGGTGGTTTCTTCCGTTGTGGACTCTGTTGCGGAGGTAGATACGGAAGGATCCGGAGAAGAGGCATCTGTTGCTACGGAACCGGGAGAAACCTCCGGGGACTCTGTAGGTGCGGTGGTCAAATCTGCGGTGTTATCTGTGGGAGCCGTGGTTCCCGGCTTTTGGAAACCGTGGATCACACCTTTGGGAGAGGTATCTGTGATCTCTCCGCCGATGATCTTTCCTTCGTAAATCAGGATTCCGGCATAGACCGGAGCGGTGGCTTCCGGATAATTTAAGATCTCGTAGACATAGCGAGTGACTTCCTTCCCTGCATAGGGGGCGAGGTCAAAGCCTTGGTTGGTTTGCAGTTCGTTATAACGGGAAAAGACCCGATTGTCTGCAGGATCGGGGATGGTGACGGTTTGGGTCTCCTTGGGATTGGCATCTATGCTCCAACCATAGGTGGCTAAGTAGGCGGCTCTGGCTTCGTGGCTGTCTCCTTTGGGAAGCGTGGGGGTGGCGGCACCCTTTCCCGTCAGGTGCATGACAAGAGCGGCAACGACCCCGATCAGGATCACTGCAGCAGCGATCAGCTTGGGCTTGGATAGTTTAGCGGTCATTACAAACATGGAATTCCTCCTGAATGGTATTGATAGTTCATTGTATGAACCCCTGTGAGACAGTATGACAGCATAATATGAGTTGATAGTTGATAGTTAAGGAGTTTGTTTATGGAAAGATTGGATAAGTTTATTTCGGATACGGTGACGGGATCCCGGAGCAAGGCGCGGGATGTGATCCGTTCCGGCAGAATTTTTGTAAATGGGACGAAAATGACTGCCGCAGATTACAAAGTGGATACAAAGAAGGATATAATCACATATGACGGCCGGTGTCTCACTGCAAAGCCGGAACGGACCGTTATTATGCTTCATAAGCCTGCAGGCTGTGTTACCGCTACGGAAGATCGAGAGCACAAAACCGTTATGGACTATATTCCTCCTAAGTACAAGGGTGTCCTTCCTGTAGGCAGATTGGATAAGGAAACAGAGGGACTTCTGCTCTTTACCGATGACGGGGATCTGGCCCATAAGCTGATCTCTCCCAAGTCGGGCATTGTGAAGGTCTACTATGCCGAGCATGAGGGGGTGTGCGATCAAGAGGATGTTCGCGTGTTTGGGGAAGGCTGTGTCCTTCGGGACGGAACGCGGTGTCTTCCTGCGGGATTGGAACCTCTTGGAGAAGGAAAGTCTCTTGTACGAGTACGGGAAGGGAAATACCATCAGGTCAGACGGATGCTCGCTTCCTGCGGCAAGCCGGTGACGTATTTGAAACGGATCGCAGAGGGTGGCGTTCAATTGGGAGATCTGCCTATAGGTATGACACGTGAACTGTCAACAGAAGAAATCGAATCTTTGCTGTCTGTGAAATTTGACGAATAAAATCAGCGGAATAAAACTGGAAATTGACGGAAATTAGACGTAGATTTTAGCCATTATCACGAATGTTGTGTAAAAAATTCATAAAAAATATCCTTTGTTTTGAAATAAAATGTATAAAAGCACTTGCTTTTTGTGGGAAAATGCGTTATGATATTATACAGAGATAATGACAAAACTCGGCATTTTTCCGAAACGAAGGAGGGCGGCTTATGTCAAGTCGTATTTTTCAGAGCGTCGTAGAACAGCTCGCTGATGCTTCCCAGAAGATCGTCGGTGTCATTGATGCAGATGGCACTGTCATTTCATCCAGTGACACCTCCCTTGCGGGAGAACGGTTTCCCGATGCGGTTACCGCCATTGCTGCCGGTCCCGACCGCCTTGTAGAGTGTGGCGGAAAGTGCTTCCTGACCCTAAAGGGCTGGAATCCCACTTTTGGCTTCAGTGTATTTGTCTGTGGCAACGCCGAAGAGGTTGGCTCTGTTTGCCGCATGGCACGGGTTTCCCTTAGCTCTACAAAGTCTTATTATGAAGAAAAGCATGATAAGGGTACCTTTGTGAAGAATATCATCACGGACAATATTCTCCCCGGTGATATTTATATCCGCGCAAAGGAACTTCATTTCCAAACCGAACTGCCGCGCGCTGTATTTCTGGTTCGCCAGAGGGGCAGGGCAGATGTAGCGGTTGTGGAAATGCTCCAGTCTCTCTATGCAGACAATCAGCAGGATTTCGTCATCAGTGTCAACGAGACGGATATTGCTGTGATCCGTCAGGTAAGTTCTGAAACCACCGGTGAGCAACTGTCCAATTTCGCCAAGGGTATGGAAGATAAGCTGAAGACCGAACTCTTTGCCCGTACCACCATCGGCATCGGTACCGTTGCAGAGCATCTGCGTGAACTGGCTGACTCCTATAAGGAGGCACAGGTGGCCATCGAGGTAGGGAAGGTCTTCGACACAGAAAAGACCGTCATTAACTACGAGAGTTTGGGAATCGGCAGATTGATCTATCAGCTGCCTACCACCCTATGTGAGATTTTCCTGTCCGAAGTTTTCAAAAAGAACTCCATCGAATCTCTGGATCAAGAGACGCTGTTTACGATCAATATGTTCTTTGAGAATAGCCTGAATGTTTCGGAAACCTCCAGAAAGCTGTTCGTTCACCGGAATACCTTGGTCTACCGTTTGGAAAAGATCAAGAAACTCACCGGTCTGGATCTTCGGGAATTTGATGATGCGATTATCTTTAAAGTCGCGCTCATGGTCAAAAAGTATCTGGCATCTCGCGACACCCGTCTTTATTGATAATCGAAGGACTTTGTTCATACATTAAGGAAGATAATTTATGATTGACTTAATCAATGTAACCAAAACCTATGAGACCGGCACCCATGCCCTCAATGGCATCGATCTGCACATTGATGATGGGGAATTTGTATTCCTCGTGGGACAGTCCGGCTCCGGCAAATCCACTTTGATCAAGCTACTGACTGCGGAATTGAAGCCTACCGGCGGTTCTGTTCTGGTGAACGGCTACAAGCTGGAAACCATTAAGCGCTCTCGTGTGCCTTATCTTCGCCGCACCCTTGGCGTTATTTTCCAAGATTTCCGCTTGATCGAAAACAAAACTGTATTTGAAAATGTTGCCTTTGCCATGCGAGTGGTTGGCGCAGGATACAAAGAAATCAAAAAGCGTGTCCCTTACGTACTGGAATTGGTTGGGTTGGAAAACAAATCCAGACGGTATCCCGGTGAACTTTCCGGCGGTGAGCAGCAGCGTGTTGCCATTGCCAGAGCCCTTGTAAACAATCCCACTATGATCATCGCCGACGAGCCTACAGGCAACTTGGATCCGGCTCGTTCTTTCGAGATCATGCTGCTTTTGGAGCAGATCAATGCTCTGGGTACGACGGTTATGGTCGTTACCCACGAAAAGGGTCTGGTCGATCGCTTTACCAAGCGAGTCATCGCCATTGACGAAGGCAAGGTCGTCAGTGACAGAATGGATGGGTATTATAGCTATGAAGAGACAGTCTAATTTCTTTTATCTCTTGGGACAGGGTGTAAAATCCACCTTTAAGCATGGCTTTATGTCCTTCGCTGCTGTTTGTATCACCGTTGCCTGTCTTGTGATCATGAACAGCTTCGTGCTGATTTGCTTTAATCTGAATGAAATGGTTGAGGATCTCCAGCGCAGAGCCCAGATGGTTGCTGTTGTGGAGGAATCCTTGTCCGAACAGGAAGCCAAGCACCTTGGCACTCGTATTAACCAGTTGGAAAACGTACACAACGCCCAATTCCGCTCCAATGAAGAATCTTTGGAGATCTATATTCAGGACTACGAAGACGAAGCCTCTCTCTTTGAGGGTCTTGCTTCGGACTATATGCGTCACCAGTTTATTATTACACTGGAAGACAATTCTCTCGTAGAGAATACCATTGCCGAGATCGAAGCCATTGAGGGTATCGTGAAGGTAGAAGCCAACATCGGTGTTTCCAATGCGCTGGCTACTATCCAGATGGTCATCGTGGTTGCATCTGTGGCCATTGCCGCAGTTCTGTTACTGGTCTCTCTGATTATTATTTCCAATACCATTAAACTGACCATGATGGATCGCAAGGATGAGATCGCCATTATGAAGATGGTCGGTGCCACCAACGGATTTATCCGTTTGCCCTTTGTGGTAGAGGGCTTCCTTCTGGGAATCTTCTCCGCTGCCCTGTCCTTCTTTATTGAATGGGGTCTGTATCAGGTCGTTCTCAATGCCATTGCAAAGGCAGATCTTGCATTCCTGACATTCATGCCCTTTAAGGTCTTTATGCTTGCCATCGCTTTGGTATGTGGCATTGCAGGTTTTGTTGTAGGTGTCTTTGGCAGTTTGATGTCGATCCGCCGTTTCTTAAAGGTATGATGAACCCTTATCTTATCCTTAGCAAGGAGGTTTAATATGTATAAGTACAGAAGAGTGATCGTCTCTGCTATCGCCGGAATTTTGATCCTGTCGATTCTTTTGGGTTTTGTGATGATGGCGGTCAACGCCGCAAAATCCGTTGCAGATCTGGAAGCTGAGATCGATGCCCTCCAAGGTCAATCCGATCAGCTGGCGCAGGAGCGAGAGGCTTTAGAGGAAAAAATCGAAGAGAACAAGGGTAAAACCCTTACCATCGTTGAGCAAAAGGCTCAGGTGGATCAGGAGATCGAACTGACTCGTAAGGAAGTACAGAACGTCAACGATCAGATCCATAATTATAATATGCTCATTGCAGAAAAGCAGGCCCTTGTAGATGATTTAAAGGTGGAACAGAAAGAACTGCTCTCCTCTTATCAAAAGCGTATGCGCGCCATGCAGGAACGTGGAGATGTTTCCTACTTTGAAGTTATGCTGCAGGCAAAAAGCTTTGCGGATATGCTCAACTGCCGTGTTATGATCGAAGAGATCGCTCGTGCAGACCAGCGTATGATGGATGATATCCGAGACATGGCCGCAGAGGTCATGGCTGCAAAGGACGCTCTGGCAGAGGAAAAGATCCGCTTGGAACTGAAAAAGACAGAACTTGCAGAGACAGAATCTGTTTTGGCAGAAAAACGTGCGGAGTCTGATGCACTGCTGATCGAACTCAATGCCAACAAGCAGAAGCTGATCGAGGAATGTGAAAAGTACGAAAAAGAAGAAGCTGCCCTCAGTGATCAGATCGCGGCTCTGGAAGCCGAAAAGACCGAGATCCTGTATCAGCAGTGGCTGGAAGAGCAGAAGCGTCTGGAGCAGGAACGTCTGGAACAGGAACAGCAGAACCAACAGAACCAGAATAACAATAACAACTCCAACAGTGGAAGCGACAGTGGAAGCGGAAGCACCACGCCTCCCTCCTCCGGCGAAAGCTTCAAATTCCCGATGGAGTATTGCACCATGCTGACCAGTTCTTATGGCTATCGTGTTCACCCCATTACCGGTAACTACTCCTTCCATAACGGTGTAGACCTTGCCGCAGGGCAGGGAACCCCCATTTATGCTACTAAGAGCGGTGTCGTTTCTACAGCAACTTATAACTATGCTTACGGATACTATGTTGTTGTAAATCATCTGGACGGTTATTCCTCTCTCTATGGACATATGACCCATTATACCGTTAGCGAGGGCGAATATGTTGATCGTGGTGAGATCATCGGTTACGTTGGCTCTACCGGCTATTCTACGGGACCCCATCTTCACTTTACCATTTACTACAATGGCAATACGGTCAATCCCATGAACTACATCAGCATTCCCTAAAGAGAAACAATGGGGCTGTCTCGAAGTGATCCCGGAGATCACAGGAGGCAGCTCCTGTTGTATCAGTTGAAAGTTGATAGTTGAAAGTGGAAAGTTACGGTGCCTAAGGCCGCGGATTTGAAGGATTGATGGACTCTTTTGTAATCATACATTAGGCTATCACTTTTAGTAAGCATAGTCCAAGATATAGCATTACCAACAAAAAATATCTGCGCCCCTACAAGGCATATGCG
The DNA here is from genome assembly GCA_045601945.1 of Faecousia sp. Classification (GTDB taxonomy): domain Bacteria; phylum Bacillota; class Clostridia; order Oscillospirales; family Oscillospiraceae; genus JAZOXB01. Next base: position 7,420 of record JAZSAO010000109.1, read on the forward strand.
ATATTTCGACATAACACAATATCTGTAGACTTGCTT
>JAZSAO010000110.1:0-7191 GCA_045601945.1 Faecousia sp.
CCCAAGGAACTGAAGGACGATGTCGGCGCTCGCTTGAATCAGACCGCCAAGGAACTCTACGGCATCGAGAACTTCACCGATATGATTGCCGACGAGACGATCTGCGAAGATTGCGAAGCCCTCATGGACTACCTCACTGAGAAGAACCACCCCGTCCTGGGTCTGGAGCCTCTCATGTAAGCAAATGGAAATCAAATGGCAATGTCCTCTTCCTACGAATGAGCATAGCGTAGACTATCACTATGAATCTCCCATATTGATCCTTGGTGATTGGCTGTATTTCGCTATGCCGGATGAGGAGGGAACGAGGATCTACCACCTTCATAAGGAAACAGGGAAGGGTATGCGTCGCACTGTGCGCCAGCCCAACCCCCTGTTGCCCCATGATTATTTCTTCCTTGCCTACGAGAATACGGCGGTTCTGTATACGGGAGATCTCCACTTTTTCCATGGAGATTCCCTTGTAAATAGGCTCTATATTCAGAGCGGAGGAAAAGGAAAGGCTGTATCCCATCTTGTCTATGGAGATACTCTCTATCTGATCTGCAGTAACGGAAGAACGCAGACTCTGGAATCTGTGGATCTGAAAGCTATGGAATGGGGACAAAGTATGGATATTTCCAAGAGCACTCCCTATCAACCGGGATCCCTGGAAATGTTCGGAGAACAGTTCTCCTTTTTCGGCAGGGATCAGCTCTTGTTCATAGATCCTTCCGACTTTACGATTTCTCATGGGCTTACCCTCCCACGGATCGGCAAGCTGTTCTGCCCCATCCCCCTTGACGGAGATACCATGGTCTTAGGCTATACCAATTGGTCCAACGCAGGGATCCTGAAATATTCCACCGCCACAAAGAAGGTCCTGTGGCGGAATAAGCGTAATTTTGAGGGGCCTCAGATCAAGTGTAAAATCTATCTGCACAATGGCAATGCTCTTTGGATCAAGAATGATCGGGAGCTGATTGCTGTAGATGTTGGCACCGGAGAGGAAAAATACCATGTACCTACCCTACCTTGGGCTTATACGGATCTGCGGTTTTATGGAGATCGGATCCTCTACGGAACCGCCGGTGCCAACGGCTATCTAAACTGCGTACAGACGGAAACAGGTGAGAAACTATGGTCAGTTTTCCTGCAAAACGGTTGTGCCTATTATGATATATGGCAGGATCATGTACTTGTGGGAGATTTTGGAAAGACCGTAAAAAAGATTGCGATTCAAGATGGCTCTGTTTCAGAGGAACTACCCGTAGACGGAGAGGTCGTGGGACAACATAGGATCTCCGACAATGCACTCTATACAGTATTGTGGGGAAATTCTGAGAAAAACATCCGCCTGGTACGGATCGACTTATCTTAGTCTGTGGAGTCGGTTCCTATAGGGTGAAATTTATCAACACCCAAACAAAATGGCGGCAAGGAGAATTATTTCTCCTTGCCGCCATTGGCTGTTATAAAGGATACGCAATGTACAAATTTCCGTTTGTCGAACTGTTTGCCAAGTTAGCACACGCCCTTGCCTCTCCAATGGGAGAGGTGCCCCGAATGGGGCGGAGAGGGCAGTAGGGGCTGGCAAATTCGTAGTGAGTTCGTAGTAGGCAGAGAAGTGGAGGGTACTTCCTCTGACTGACTGTGCATAATGAAAGTCCCTACTGCCCTCTCAGTCGCCTAAAGGCGACAGCTCTCCCAGAGGGAGAGCCAAGGGGCTTGTGCGGACTCGCAAACAGTGCGACAAACTGTGATTTAGCATTCAAATTCCCGTTTATCGGTTTGCTTTTTGCACAACTTACCCCATCTGTTCGTAGGGGAGACCTGTGGTCTCCCGGTGTAGGAACTGAAAATTTGAACATTCTACCGTTTAAAATCACTGTTCTCTCTTCAAAACAGGCGGGCGACCACAGGTCGCCCCTACGGTGAGATACGATGGTTTATGCATCAAACAAACCGATAAACTGTGATTTGCATGTCATTGAGAATAGCTTTGCGGAGGGGATTTAGGGATGTTTTCTTTCCGGGACGGTTATTGTAAAATTCCGGGGAAGGTTGGATTTCGATCCGGTCTTCTGCCGGAACATCTGCAAATTGGGCTTCTGCAGAGGCAAGAAGAGTTTCCTGAAACGGGGTCAAAGATTTCATAATGATGAACTCCTTTCGTAATTTTTTGAACCAGAGTTTTCCCTCTGGCAAGTTGTTTGCGGATTGCCCACTCATTTCTGCCCAGAAGCTGTGCGATTTCTTTTACACTCAGCTCCTGCACATATCGGAGCATGAGGACTTCCCTGTAGAGGTCGGGAAGATCCCGAAGCACCGACAGGAGGCGGTCATAATCCTCCGATGCGGCGATATCGTCGAACAGATCACCTTTTTCCGAAAGAACAAGGTCGTCAATGTTTACAGACTTCTTTTCTTTCTCTTTCAGATCCAATGCGGCGCCGTTTCTTGGCTGGATGCCAAGGCTACCAACGAGCTCAATCCTCAGGGTCCCTGCCAGCCCATCTTTAAAGAAGGCTGCATCGACGAAAGAACCGGTCGTTATGAGTCTGTTGACAAGATGGTCAAGGAAGCTACTCATGGTGCAGTAGAATCCGTTACCCTCTATTCCATTCTGGAAGATCCCATGACCTCCTGTGGCTGCTTCGAGTGTATCTGCGGCATTGAGCCCGTTTCCAACGGCGTCATCGTTGTCAACCGCGAGTACAAGGGCATGACTCCCGTAGGCATGAGCTTCGGTGAGTTGGCTTCCTGCACCGGTGGCGGTGTCCAGACCCCCGGCTATATGGGTCACGGCAGACATTTCATCGCTTCCAAGAAGTTCGTTTCCGCCGAAGGCGGTATCCAGCGTATCGTATGGATGCCCAAGGAACTGAAGGACGATGTCGGCGCTCGCTTGAATCAGACCGCCAAGGAACTCTACGGCATCGAGAACTTCACCGATATGATTGCCGACGAGACGATCTGCGAAGATTGCGAAGCCCTCATGACCTTCCTTGCAGAGAAGAATCACCCCGTTCTGGGTCTGGAACCTCTCATGTAATGGATAACCTGTAAATAATACCCAAGCCCGGTGCGGAGTCACATCCGCATCGGGCATTTTTATGTGAAAGAATGTAAAAATTTTATCTCCTATTTTGTAATTTCCCTGATTGATTTCCGTCTTCTATGATAGGAAGGTCTTTTCCTAACCTAAATATATCTTTCGGAGGGTAACCGCCATGAAAAACCTAATTTCATTCCTCATGATCCTATCTATGATAACTTGTTTGTTTGTAGGCTGTAGTCACGAGGCCCCCCAAGAGGGGTTATCGGAAACGCTCAATCCCTCGCCTTTCGATGTTACGGAAACGACAACAACACCTCTTCCTGTTTCCTTGATCCAAAAGGTGGCGCTGATCACCGATTGGGACTCCATAGATGACCATTCCTATAATCAAGCTTGTTGGCAGGGAGTTGAAAACTGGTGCTCCGCCAACAGCATCGACTATACCTACTATCAGCCCACAGAAGATTCCAACGATGCCCGTGTCATAGCCGTAGATCAAGCCGTCCAAGAAGGCGCCAATGTGATCGTTATGCCCGGCTATCTCTTCGGTGCCACTCTGATTGAAAGACAGGACAAATATCCGAATGTTTACTTTATCGCTGTTGATGTAGGCGCCGGAGATATGACCTATGACTATGTAGACTACTACGAACCCTCTCCCAATGCGGTTTGCCTAACCTTTGCAGAAGAACAGGCCGGCTATCTGGCAGGCTATGCCGCTGTAAAGGAAGGATATACCAAACTGGGCTTCAACGGGGCTATAGCAGTTCCTGCAGTGATCCGCTACGGTTACGGCTTCGTTCAGGGAGCCGATGCTGCCGCTGCAGAAATGGGGGTGGACATTCACCTCCAATATAGCTATGGAATGACGTGCATTTGTGATAAAGAAAACTTCAATGCAAAAATTAAAGAATGGCATCAAAATGGTACCGAACTTATCTTTATTTCCTATTGGGATTACATCTACGATCTTTTTGATATAGAAGGTCTGAAAGTCATTTCCGCAGATGTGGATCGACGCCACCTTTCCGCAAAAGTTCTCACCTCTGCCATAAAGGAATTGCAAAACGCTGTAGAAACCACTTTGTCCCATCTACAAGAGGGACATTGGGCAGAAAACTACGGTGGGAAATTCAAACATCTATCTTTAGCAGACGGTGATTTTGTGGGTATTCCAACCGCCCCGGATTCTTGGAGAATGAACCGTTTCACCATAGAAGAATATGAGGCTGTGAAAAACGACATCCGCACGGGGATCAGAACCGTTAGTAGCGACATCGAGACTTTCCCCACAGTTTCCGACCATACCGTAATCGATGAAATCTAATAATACATAAAAGATCGCACAGGAGAGATCTGTTTCTCTCTTGTGCGATCTTTTTTGTAAAATGCTCTTAAATGTCTCTGGCAAAGGCTGTGTGACTTTCGTTCTCCTTGGTTGCCTTAAAGCCCTGAGCTCTCCAGAATGCAATGGCTTCCGTATTGGCCTTTTCGCAAGAAAGTGCCATGTAATCATAACCTTGTCCTGCCATGGCTGCGCGAACATCCGCAAAGATCTGGGATCCGATGCCCTGTCTCTGTTTCCGGCCATCTACCATAAACCAACCGATAAAGGCATCGTCCTTTTCCGGGAATCCGGTGATCAGATCCAGCAGAGCCACCAATTTATCCTTTTCATAGAAGCCGACAAAGTGTTTCCGACTCCGATCCACACCCTCCGGCACACGGCTGATGATCTCCGTAAGACTTTCCACCGTAGGAGCAGAATTGGTGCATTCGTAGTATTTCCGATTGGACTTGCACAGATCGTAAACATCGGAGATATCCGCCTCTGTAAGTCGTCGTACCTCATGGGAGGTACTGAGGGAATCAATGTTCAGATCGTCCTTCGTCTCATAGTCAATGGCCTGACGGAACTGGGTTTCAAAGAGTTCTCGATACGTGCCGCCCAAAGCCAAAAGTTCATCATGGGTACCCTGCTCTGCAATGATGCCGTCTTTTACCACAAGGATCCGATCCGCCTTTAGGATCGTAGACAGACGGTGAGCAATGACGATACTGGTTCTGCCCTTCATCATAGATTCCAAGGCATCTTGAATGGCATTTTCGGAAATGGAGTCCAAAGCACTGGTTGCCTCGTCCAGAATCAGGATCTTGGGATTTTTCAGAATCACTCTGGCAAGGGAAATTCTCTGTTTTTCGCCGCCGGATAGCTTGAGTCCGCGGTTGCCAACTTCGGTATCATAGCCCTTGGGCTGTTTGGAAATAAAGTCATGGATATTGGCAATGCGACAGGCAGCTTCAATTTCTTCCATAGTAGCATCTTCCTTGGCATAACGGAGATTTTCCAAAATCGTTCCGTTAAACAAGTAGGTTTCCTGCGTTACCACACCTACGCATTGACGGAGATAGGGAAGATCAAAGTCCCGAACATCCACACCGGCAATGGTAACACTGCCGCCCAGCACATCATACAGACGGGGGATCATATTGACCACTGTGGACTTGCCGGAACCGGAAGGACCCACAATCGCATACATCTTGCCGCCGGGAACTACAAAGTTCACATCCGTCAGCAAGGGCTTAGAAGGATCATAGCTGAATTCCACATGATTGTATTCGATGGCCTCCATGAATACTTCCGGCTTTTTCCCATTTTCAGGGGAAACAATGGTATTTTCCCGATCGAAATAATCAAAAATACGAGTGAACAGTGCAAGAGAACGGGTGAAATCCACCTGAAGATTCAGCAGAGATTCCACAGGTCTGTACAAACGGTTGATGAGAGCCACCGTAGCGGTAATGGTACCTACGGACAGGGCAGGATCCCACTTTCTGATGATCAGCAAACCGCCGATAAAGTAAATCAGCAGGGGTCCCAACTGGCTGAAAATGCCCATGACCACCATGAACCACTTACCACTGCGACGTTCCTTCAGTGCGATCTCCGTAGCTTCCCCATTAACTTTAACAAATTTTTCGTATTCCTTTTCTTCACGGGTGAAGATCTTTACCAGCATGGATCCGCTGACAGACAAGGTCTCGTTAATGACCTGATTCATTTCGTCATTTTTGGCTTGGCTCTCCGTCAGAAGCTTCCAACGGTTCTTACCTGCGCTACGGGTAGGGATGATCAGAAGGGGGATGACCGCAATTCCTACAAGCGCCAACTGCCAACTCATAGAGAAAAGAGCGACCAAGGTAGTAACGACGGTAGCAGTGTTGCTGACAATGCTGGAAAGGGTACCGCTGATCACCGTACTGACACCGCTGATATCCGTATTCATACGGGTAATGATGTCACCTTGCTTCTCCGTGGTGAAGAAGGAGTGGGGCATATACTGCAGATGGCGGTACATCTGGTTCTTCATATCAAAAATGATCCGCTGAGAGATCCATGAATTGATATAGCTTTCCAGAACACCGATCAACTGGCTGATGGTAAGAGCAAAGAAAGCCATGAGGAGCAGTCGGATCAGCAAAGCCAAATCCTCTCCCACCAAAGCCTGATCTACGATCCGTCCGGTAATGATGGAGGGAAGCAGACCTACCGTGGCAGACAGCAAAATGGCAACAAACACAAAGATAAACTGGATCCAATAGGGCTTCAGGTAAGAAAGGATCCGCAACAGTAGTTTTTTCGTTACCTTAGGCATATTTTGCTTTTCTTCTTCCGTAAGAAAGTTTTTCGGCCCCAAAGATCGTCCGGCCATAGAATATTCCTCCTTTTTCTGTGCATTTCTACATTTATTTTATCAGGGGAAGGTTGTTTTGTAAAGCGAAAATCCTTTTTAAAGAAAATTTTTGTAATATCAACGGATTTCTTTTGTCTTCTATGTCTGTGTGGCTAACGCCACGAATTTGAAATAGGGCTACGCCCATGTGGTACTGCCAAATCACAGTTTGTCGAACCGTTGGTTCGTAATGAATAATGAAGTCGCGTTGCTGATGAATAATGAATACTGAATAATGGATATGTGGCTACGCCACGGATTGAAAATCATGGGCTACGCCCATTGCCATCATATTGCAAATCACAGTTTATCGGCCTATTTATGGTTTGCACCTGTAGGGGCGAAGCTGTGTCTTCGCCCGGGGCAGTATCGTCGCAGATAGCAATTTCTCCATTCGTAAAAATCATCGTACCACAT
>JAZSAO010000111.1:0-5098 GCA_045601945.1 Faecousia sp.
GGCATTCTGCGTGTTGACCATCCGGACATTCTCGAATTCATCTCCTGCAAGGAGCAGGGCTATGGAGCAGCGGTTCTCTTTGTCATCAAGATGAAAGGAATCACGTGCTTCCGACCTAACGACGATACCCACCCGGCCTTCGGCCGGGCTCTCCGGGACGCCCAAGCTGTCGGTGTGAATATCATGGCTATGGATTGTGTCGTCTCTCCCGACAGTCTGACAATCGACAGTCCCGTAAAGATAGACTTGTAATCAGGAGGAAACTTATTTCATGTATCCCGGTGGCAAGATGCTGCGCAAGCATCTTGCCATTTTTCTTTCATCATAGCAAATTCTGCAAGATATTCCTTGACAGTACACTTATTACAATGGTATCATGTAACTATCATCTATTTTAAGTACAATACAGGAGGTAGTCTTATGTTCAAACGCGCTTTTTCCCTTATCCTTGTGTTGGCGGTGCTGATCGGGATCCTCCCCGCTGTGGCACTCCCCAAGGCACAAGCCGCACCAAGTGCTTCTACCGCCACAGTCACTTCCCTGTTTGAAGCCCGTTCCAAAGGGATCCATCCCCGCATTTTCGCAAACAGCGAGGATTTTGCACGGATCCGCAAACAGGTGGAAACGGATCCCTACATGAAAACCCTCTATACCCGTATCTATAATTATTCTGTAGAAATGCTGGCAGAGCCGGTTCTTACCTATGAGATCCCTGACGGCAAGCGGCTCCTCAGTGTCTGCAATAATGCCACCAACCGCATTACATGGCTCGCCTTAGCATACCAGATCAGCGGTGAGGCTCGCTTTGCAGACCGGGCTGTAAAGGAAATGCTGAACGTCTGCTCCTTTAAGGACTGGAACCCCTCCCATTACTTAGATACCGCCCAAATGAGCTTCGGCGTAGGCCTGGGCTATGACTGGCTGTATCACTATATGACCGCATCCCAGCGTAAAACCGTTATGAACGCCATCTACAATTACGGTGTTTCCACTGCCCCGGATAACAAGAGCAAGCTGACCGTTACCCACAACTGGAACCCCTGGTGTAACGGCGGTCTGTCTGTTGCGGCGGCGGCTATTTTCGAGGATCACCCCGTTGATTGCGCCGCCATTCTGTCTAACGCTGTCACTTACATCCAAAATTCCATGCTCTTTGCCCCCGGCGGTTCCTATCCCGAGGGCCCCGACTACTCCAATGTAGGTCTCGGCTTTACGGTTTATCTGATCAATACTCTGGAAACCGTTCTGGGCACAGACTTCGGTCTGTCCGAGGTCCGGGGCATGAAGGAATCCGGGAACTTCCTCATTGCCACCAACGGCTATCTTTATACCTTTAACTGGGGTGACGGTGCCTTCGCTTTAAAGGACAATGCCGCCCTCCACTGGTACGCTAACCGCTATAATATGCCGGAGCTTTCCCTGTATCAAAGGGAAATGCAGACCAATAACTCCCGCTACGACGTGTTTCTGTCCCTGATCTGGTACAATCCGGAGCTGGTAGAAGGAAAGTCCTTCGACGACCGCCAGACGGACTATCTTATTATGAGCGACGAATACGAAAGCGTAGCCTCCTTCCGTAGCTTCCCCGGAGATGCCCACCAGATCTATACCGCCATTAAGTCCGGCAATAACCAAACCAATCACACGGATCTGGACATCGGCACCTTCGTTATGGAGGCTATGGGCGTTGCCTGGTTCGAGGAATTAGGTAAGGATAACTATAATCTCCCCAACTATATGTCCCGTTCCAATGAAAGCAGCGGCCGCTGGACCTATTACCGTAAGCGTTCTGAGGGACAAAACACCCTGGTCATCAATCCCACCTCCTACGGCGGTCAGGATGTAGATGCCAAGTGCCAGATCACCGATTACCAGAGCAGCTATGACGGTGGCTATGCTACCGTCAATATGAAGAACGCCTACGACGGTTGCGGTGCTACCGCTGTAAAGCGTTCTCTGGCTCTCTTTGATAACCGTACTCGCGTCCGCCTCCGTGACGAGATCACCTGTTCCTCTGCTTCTACTATCTACTGGTTCGCCCATACCAAAGCGGATATTTCTATTTCCTCCGACGGAAAGACTGCCACTCTGACCAGAGGCGGAAAGACCCTTCTGGCTCAAATCGCATCTCCTGACAATGCCAAATTCACCCAAATGGCCGCAACACCCCTGTCCACCTCTCCTAACCCCAGCGGCCAGAATGCCAACGAGGACTACAAGAAGTTAGCCATTAAGCTGACCAAGACCACCTCTGCTTCTATCACTGTTTTCTTCACTCCCGTTTTAGACGAAAGCGACACCGGTAAGTCTCTGCCTACATACGGCATCTCCAACACCGGCAAGCTGCTGAAGGAATGCGATCCCGCTGCCACCCTCCTTCCCAACAGCGAGGGTGTATATGAGATCCACAATTTAGAACAGCTTTGCCTCCTTTCCAAGATGGTCTCCGAGGGAACCACCTTCTCCGGCAAGACTGTCCGTCTCATGTCCGATATTGACATGAAGGGCCGCACCTTCCGCCCCATTGGAGGCAACGGCTCCGGCTATGCCTTCAGCGGCACCTTTGATGGCAACGGCCATACAGTGAAAAATCTCCTGATCTTTGAGCCCAGCGGAGAAGGTGTGGGCTTCTTCGGCAACTCCAGCAAGGCTACCATCACCGATTTCGGCATCGAAAGCGGTATGGTCTTCGGTGGCAAGGCCTCTGCCGGTCTCACAGGCTACGGCACCAACGTGACCATCAAAAACTGCTTCAACCGGGCAAACGTCATCTCCTCCGGCGGCTACAGCGGTGGCTTGGTAGGGCAGATGAGTGGAACCTGCAGTATTACATCTTCTTATAACAACGCCTATGTCAAATCCTCCGCCAGTATTGCAGGTGGTGTTGTAGGTTATCTTGCCAGCAATACAACTGCAGACATCAACGCCTGCTATCACGTAGGCTCCCTGTCTGACACTACAGGAAAAACAGGCCTCATTGGCTTCTACAATACCGGCTCCACCAATCCCATTACCAAAATCACCGTGAAAAACTGCCGCTCTACCGCATCCATTAAGAGTAGCGAGATCACAGACAATGCTTCCTTGGAAGCCTACTCCGGCAACGGCAAATGGACCGCCGCCCGAATGCCTTCCTCCGCTCACGGCATGGGAGGCAGCTATATCTATGACTGCGAATGGATCAATGACGGCTATCCCGTTCTGACCTGGCAGAATAAAACCACCCTCCCCGAGGATCTGGTGCTTACCACAGCTGCCCAGCTCCGATTGGTTGCCTATATGGTCAACAGCGGCAAGGATGATTTCTCCGGAAAAACCATTCGTCTGGGCAGAGATATTGATCTGGATTCCCGAGAATGGGTCCCCATCGGCGGTAACAGGCAGGAGGACACCTCCGGAAAGTCCTTTAAGGGAACCTTTGACGGCCAGGGCTACACCGTATCCAACCTGAAGATCTCTACCGGCAATCATTATGTAGGCTTCTTCGGTTCCAGTAGCGGCACCATTAAGAACTTTGGCATTACCTCCGGCAGTATAAAGGGTGCCAATAAATCCGGTGGTCTCTGCGGCACTGCCTCCGGCACCATTTCCAATTGCTTCAGCCGGGCCAGCGTAGAGGGAACCTCCAATGCAGGCGGTTTGGTAGGCATGGCCTCCAAGCTCACTATAAAGGACTCTTACGCCAAGGGAAGCATCACCGCCACCGGCAACGCCGGCGGTCTGGTTGCCTACTATTCCAGTGCCGCAGACGGTGCAAAAATCACCAACTCCTATGCCGCCTGCACCTTAGACGGCAAATATGAGGGCGGTCTGGTGTGCAGCATCAATTCCGCTATAACGGATATTACCATTACCAATTCCTATGCCCTCAGCGGCCCCTCTCTGGTTTATGCCACCACAGGCTATACTCTGAAAAGCAGCTCCTCTCAGTCTGCCGCCAACCTAAAGGCCAAGGCAGGTACTCTGGGCAGTGCCTTCCGTTCTGACAGCTACGTCTCCAAAAACGGCGGCTATCCCGTTCTCACGGTGAACACCTACAAATCTGCCAACATGGGCACCGTAACCCCCAATGCAGAGGGCATTTACGAGGTCAGCACAGCCCAGGATCTCCGTAAGATCGCATATATGCTCAATGAGCAGGGGGAGACCTTCTCCGGGAAGACCGTCCGCCTTTTGGCAGACATTGATCTCCAAAACGAAGAATGGATCCCCATGGGCGGCAACGCCTCGGAAGACGGAGGCAGCTCTGTTCTCTTTAAGGGCACCTTTGACGGCAACGGACACACCGTCTCCAATCTTATGATTTCCGAGGGGAATTACTACGTAGGCTTCTTCGGAGATCTGAGCAATGCTACCGTCCGGAATTTCGGCATTGAAAGCGGCATGGTCACCGGCACCGGCAAGGTCGGCGGTTTGGCAGGCACCGTCCGTGGCAACGTTACCATTCAAAACTGCTACAACAAGGCCAATATCAGCGGTAAATCCTCCACCGGCGGTATTGTGGGTATGGCAAGTGGCTCTAACTCTACCGTAGAGAACTGTTATAATGCCGGTTCCGTAGGTGGTAGCAGTACTGCCGCAGGTATCGTAGGCTACTACTCCGGCTCTGCGGCCAACATGACCGTAAAGAATTGCTACAACACAGGTAAGGCAAACTACGGCATTGTGGGTTCTGCCGCTACCAACGCCACAGGCACCCTGTTAGATTCCTACACCTTAGACAGTGTTGAGGTTGCAGGAACCACCAATGCCCTGGTTCTCACCAATACCGCAAAGGTCACCGCCGCCGAGCTCCGCAGCTCCGTGGCAACCTTAGGCAGCTCCTTTGCAGAGGACTATTTTACATCCAACCGACTCTTCCCTGTTCTGGCCTGGCAGAACGGTGACCGCTCCACTACCCTGGCTCAAAAGGACGGCATCTATCAGATCGGCACAGCGGACGAGCTCCGCCTTCTGTCCTATATGGTAAGAAAGGACACCAATTTCAGCGGGAAAACCATTGAGCTCACTGCAGATATTGATCTGGAGAATCAGCTTTTCCTCCCCATTGGCGGCAAGGACGAGGTGAAAAACTACTACTTCAAGGGCACCTTCAACG
>JAZSAO010000112.1:0-6139 GCA_045601945.1 Faecousia sp.
CCATGGCCTGAATGTAAGCGCCCAGCATAACCATGTTAGCGACCTTCAAATTGCCCAGATCCTGAGCGATTTCCAGACAGGGGACGTAGATGACACGGACATCTTCACGCTGAACTTTTTCTGTAATAATGGAACTGTTGACGAAAATGGTGCCGCCGGGAGCCACAGTGGGTTCAAATTTCAGAAGAGAAGGGAGGTTCATAGCGATCAACTCAGTGGGCTCTAAAACAATAGGGCTGACGATTGCTTCGTCAGAGATAACAACACAGCAGTTAGCAGTGCCACCGCGCATTTCGGGGCCATAGGAGGGGAGCCATGAAACATCCTTGCCTTCCTTCATGCCGGCTTCTGCCAGAGTCTTGCCGATTGCCATAACACCCTGACCGCCAAAGCCTGCGATCATAATTTCATTGGTCATTACTTGGCACCTCCTTCGATGTCCTTATATACACCTAAGGGGAAGTAGGGGATCATGTTTTCCTTCAGCCACTCAATGGAGGCAGCGGGAGTCTTGCCCCAGTTGGTGGGACAGCAAGCCAGAACTTCTACAAAGGTGAAGCCCTTGCCTTCCTGCTGCATACGGAATGCCTTCTGAATGGCCTTCTTGGTCTTGTTCAGGTTGGCAATATCGGTAACACAGGTACGGGCGGCATAAGCACAGCCGTCCAGAGTGGAGATGATCTCGGACATACGGATGGGGGAGCCATAGTGGTCCTGCTGTCTGCCGAGAGGGGCGGTAGTGGCCTTCTGTCCAACCAGAGTTGTGGGAGCCATCTGACCACCGGTCATGCCGTAAATGGCATTGTTAATGAAAATAGTGGTGAACTTTTCTCCGCGCATTGCGGCGTGGATGATCTCTGCGGTGCCGATAGCGGCAAGGTCGCCGTCACCTTGATAGGTAAATACGATGGTGCCGGGGTCGGAGACACGCTTAATGCCGGTGGCAACAGCGGGCGCTCTGCCGTGAGCGGCTTCGTGCATATCGCAGTTAAAATAGTTATAGGCGAAAACGGAGCAGCCGACGGGGGCAACACCGATGGTCTGACCCAAAACGCCCATTTCTCCTAAAGTTTCAGCTACCAGCTTATGTACGATGCCGTGGGTACAGCCGGGGCAATAGTGGAGTTCGGCATCGGTCAAGCCCTTGGATTTCTGATATACAATAGCCATGTTTCTTACCTCCCAATAGCAGCCTTGGCAGTGGCGCAGACCTCTGCCGGAGTGGGAACAACACCGCCTGCCTTGCCGATGAAGGCAACGGGCTTGCAGCCCTCTAAGGCGATCTTTACGTCATCGATCATCTGCCCCATGCTCAGTTCTACGTCTACAACGGCCTTGACACTTGCCTGCTCTGCGGCGGCCTTCAGTGCCTGAGAGGGGAAGGGCCACAGGGTAATGGGACGGAGGAGGCCTGCCTTAATGCCTTCTTTTTCCAGCTGGCGGATGGCGGCACGGGCAATACGGGAAGGAGTGCCGTAGGCAACGAAGAGGACTTCGCAGTCTTCGGTGTTGTATTCTTCGTAAAGAACCTCATTTTCTTCCATTGCCTTATATTTTTTTGCCAGACGCTCATTGTGCTCGGCACAAATGTTGGGGTCGATGTACAGGGAATTAATGATATTGGGCTCACGCTTGTCCTTTGTGCCGGTAGTGGCCCATGTCTTTTCGGGGAGTTCACGCTTGGGCAGTTCACGCCATTCGATGGCTTCCATCATCTGACCGATCATGCCGTCGGCAAGAACCATAACGGGGTTGCGGTAGTAGTCAGCTACGTCGAAAGCCTTCTGGACTAAATCGGCGGCTTCCTGAATGGTAGCGGGAGCGTAGACTAAGTGACGGTAGTCACCGTTACCGCCGCCACGGGTAGCCTGATAATAGTCACCCTGTGCAGGCTGGATGGTACCCAGACCGGGACCGCCACGCATCATATTGACGATAACTGCAGGCAGCTCTGCACCGCAGATATAAGTAATACCTTCCTGCTTCAGGGAAATTCCGGGAGAGGAAGAAGAGGTCATAACACGCTTGCCGCAGCCGGCAGCACCGTAAACCATGTTAATAGCGGCAACCTCGGACTCAGCCTGAAGGAAACAGCCCCCTACCTGAGGCAGGTGCAGGGACAGATACTCGGGGATCTCATTCTGGGGAGTGATGGGATAGCCGAAAAAGTATTTACAGCCGGCACGGATGGCGGCTTCGGCAATGGCTTCATTGCCTTTCCAAAGTTCTTTTGCCATAGCTCCTCCTTATACTCGTTCCACTGTGATGATGGAGTCGGGACACATTTTTGCACAGCTTCCGCAACCGATGCACTTGTCCAGATCCTCGGGGCGGATGGCAGCGGGGTGATATCCCTTGCGGTTTGTGGTGGTCTCGTCCATGACGATGATGTTCTTGGGACAGACTAAGGCGCACAGCTCGCAGCCTTTGCATCTGTCTTGGCGGAAAGTGACTATTCCTGCCATAAAAAATCTTCCTCCTCACCGGAAATAATCTCCCATGGCTTTCTCATATAGATCTCCATGGGGAAAAGGGGCTGAACAACCTGTCCTTCCAATTGGGGAATCAGTCTGCGATGTGCCCCATGACAAACAATGGGTAGTCCTGTCATATCTGACAGTTCCTGTGCAAGAATGGCACCTTTCAGGATTTCTTCCGGGGTGGTCTGACCGCACAGGTGAGTATTATTGACAATGCCTGTGACCTTTTGACGACATTCTGCTTCAATGGCTCGCAAATAAGTCAAAGCTTTTTCTGCAGTGCCGGTTTCGGGACGATTGGCATTGAGGACAAAGAGAAGATCAAAGTCTTCCCCGGCTAACTTGGGCGCAAAACGGGCAAGGACTCTTGCACCGATGGGATCGCCGCCCAGATCCAGAACACCCCGATAACTGCGATCTTCGAAAATAGACAGAACTGCAGGGTTTAATGCGGGGATATCTGCCACACCGCCACAGGAGGTGACGATGACCCGAATACCATTATCTTCCAGCCGCTTGGCCTGCTCGTAGGAACGGAAATAGGGATTGACGATATCCAAATCCGCAAGGGCGGTTTTCTCTCCGGATTTTGCAAGGTGGAGGGCTAAATTTACAGCAAATTCCGTTTTACCACTACCGTAATGACCGGTAATGATTTGTATGCGTTTATTCATTGATATACCTGTACTTCTTCCTCTCCGTTGAGGACACGAATGGCACCTTGAGCCATGGAGAGCATTTCATCCTCGCCGGGGTAAATATACACAGGTGCTAAGAAATGGACATTTTCCTCGATCCAGTGCATGAGAAGTTTGCTGTGAGCAAAGCCTCCTGTGAGAAGGATCGCATCCACCTTTCCTTGCAGGACCGTTGCCATTGCGCCGATTTCCTTGGAGACCTGATAGGCCATGGCACGGAAGGCCATTTCGGCTCTGGAGTCGCCCTTCTTGATGCGTTCACTGATCTCCTTTCCGTTATTGGTGCCGGTATAGCCTTTGAGACCGCAATCAAAGCTGAAATGATGGCGAAGTTCCTCAAAGGTACTACCGTATTGACCGCTAAAGGCGATTCGCAGAACATCCAGTACCGGTAGAGTGCCGGGGCGTTCAGCAGTAAAAGCACCTTCTCCCTCCAAACCATTATTTACATCGATGATCTTTCCGTTTCGATGAGCACCAACAGTGATGCCGCCACCCATGTGGCAAACGATGAGACGGAGAGACTCGTAAGGAATATCGATTTCTTCTGCAAAGCGCTTTGCAATTGCTTTTTGGTTCAGGGCGTGGAATAGGGGGCGACGGGGAAAATCGGGATGTCCGGAAAGCTTAGCCACCTTAGACATTTCGTCTATGACGGGGGGATCTACTACAAATGCAGGGGTGCTGAGACCCAAGGTAAGTTCTGCGGCGAGAATGCCACCCAGATTACAGACGTGAGTTCCATAGGCGCAGCTGCGCAGATCCTTCAGCATCTCCTTGTTTACGGAGTAGGTGCCGCCCTGCAAGGGACGAACCAGACCACCTCGACCTACAACGGCATCAAAATCTTCGATGGAGAAATTCTGCTCTTTGAGATAGTTTAAAATAAACGGTTTGCGAAACTTGGCATTTTCTTCCATGGTGGAAATGCCGGTCATGTCTTGCGGATCGTGCTGGAATACCTGTACGCACAGGCAGATATCCCCCTCGTAAACGGCTACTTTGGTGGAGGTGGAGCCGAAATTCATGGTTAAAACTCTAAAATCTCTCATGTTTGTGTCTCCTTAGTTTGATGTTCTGCAACATAGAGAGCCAGAGCGACGGAATTCAGCTTGCTTTCGTGACTATCTGCACGGGAGGTCATGATAATGGGAGCCTTTGCTCCGACAACGATACCGGCATTTCGGGCTTTGCCTAAGAATACCAGCGCTTTATACATGACATTTGCCGCTTCGATGTCCGGCATGAGGAGAATATCTCCGTGCCCTGCGCGAGGGTCGGTAATTCCTTTGTGCCGGGCGGCCTCGGGAGAAATAGCGTTATCCAAGGCCAGAGGGCCGATGACTTGACAACCGGGAATACCGGCATTCGCAAGAGCAGCGGCATCGATGGTAGCGGGCATTTTGGCCTTTACCTTTTCTACAGCACACACGCAGGAGACGATGGGATCGGGAAGACCTAAGGCGTGGGCAACGGTGACAGCGTTGGCGATGATGTGCTTTTTCTCTTCTAAGTCCGGGGCAATATTCATGGCTGCATCTGTAAGGATGAACAGTCGTTCATAGCCGGGAACTTCGAAAACAGATACGTGAGAAAGCAGTCGCCCGGTACGCAAGCCGGTCTCACCCCGGAGAACTTCTGCCATGACCAATGCGGTGTCTACGAGACCTTTCATAAGGACATCAGCTTCGCCTTCCCGAACAAGGGCTACGGCCTTTTTGCAGCATTGGATAGCATCCGGTTCATGGACGATGGTGTAGGGCTCCAAAGAAATGGAAAGCTGGGCAGCGATCTCTCGGATCTTATCTTTTTCTCCCACCAAGATAGCATTGGCCAGACCCAGACGACGAGCATCTTCTACAGCGGATAGAACCTCGCTGTCTTGGGCAACTGCTACAGCAATTGTATGGGGGAATTTAGAGGGGATTTTTAGGGAATCCAAGAATTGGATCATAAGATGGGGCTCCCTTCAGAAATATATGTTGTTAAGAAACATCTATATAGATACGTGGTATCATAAAAATGTTCCATATAATATCATACCTTATTTTTTTCGAATGTCAAGAAAATGGGAGAAAAAATATGATAGATAAACTGTAAAATGTCGAAAATGAATGACAGCCACTTGCATTTTATTCCAAAACTGTGTAGAATGAAGAAAAAACATCTAAAGGAGAGTCGCTCCTATGAAGAAAATATTCCTTTTATGTCTTGTTCTCTGCATTTTTCTTAGTAGCTGCGGTTATGATCCATATGATCCATCTGTGCTGGGATACTATAAAGGAACAGTGATCATAGCGGAGGGCTATGAGATAGAGATGAGCCGTGTTTATGCGGGAAGAAACTACATCGAACTTGCAGAAAGCGGAAAAGGGACTCTGTGCTTGGCAGGAGATCCATATGAGATTCGGTGGGGATTTCGGGGTGAACGGTTTTTTATAGAGAACCGAGATAAGAAAAGTAGAGGACGTTTGGAAAACGGTGTTCTGAAGTTGAATGATTTGGATGCGGGAATGGAATTGTGCTTTCAAGCGGATCCGGACTATGTTCCCGAACAGGATACTTTCGGAGGGGTGACGACGGAACAGAAGTTTTGGCAAGGAGATTGGTATGGCTGGTGGATGGTTGATGAGGCCACAGGCAGTTTTGCAGATACGACAGGGAACTGGTGGGATTTGTGTGCGAATGTCACCATAGGAAATGACAACCGAGGGCTGATCACACTGTGGGATCAGGACGGAGCCAAAGAAGAACCCTTGGGAGAAGTGGCGTTTTATTTGGACGAACGAGGGGCCGCTGTATCTCAGGAGGGATATTTCGGTGCAGTTGTGATTGAAAGAGGGGATTGGTATATTGACCCAAATGCTTCCGGTGTGGAAAATATGTTGGTGATTTCCGCCGGAGGGGAAAATAACACGGGTTCATTCTATTATACAGCCTATCTCCGTCCATGGGGGCAGG
>JAZSAO010000113.1:0-3289 GCA_045601945.1 Faecousia sp.
GACGGCGCAAGCTTTGATAACAATGTCCTGTGTGTCGCTGAGAAAGAAGTCTTTATGGTCGACTCCATCGCAGATGCATTGATGAATACGATGCAGCAGCACGGTGCGTTCCGTGTTTACGGCGAGGATATCGATAAGATCGTTCGTACCGTTCTGGTACAGAAGGACGGCAAGTACGTTATCAACCGTAAGTTCGTCGGTCATGATGCTACTTACATCCTCCGTGAGAGTGGCGTTGCCTTCACCGGTGAGCCCGTCCTCGTTATTGCAGACGTAGATCGTTATCATCCCTTTGTAGAAGTGGAAATGCTCATGCCTGTTCTGGGCATGGTTCGTGTAGCCAACTTTGAAGAAGCTCTCTCTGAGGCTTTCCGTGCAGAGCATGGCTGCCAGCACTCTGCTATGATCCACTCTACCAATGTGCATAATATGTCCCGTGCTGCTCGCCGCATGAACACCACCATCTTTGTAAAGAACGCTCCTTCCTATTCCGGACTGGGCTTCGGCGGTGAGGGCTATACCACCCTGACCATTGCCACTCCCACCGGCGAGGGCCTGACCAGCGCCAAGTCCTTCACCAGAGCAAGACGCTGTGTCCTTAAGGGCGACTTCCGTATCATTTAAGCCTATGGAACTGACAAAGATCGTCTGTGATGCCGGTATTCTCGGCGCTGGCGGCGCAGGATTTCCCACCCATGTAAAGATCAATTGCAAGGCAGAATATGTTCTTGCAAACGGAGCCGAGTGTGAGCCTCTTCTTCGGGTAGACCAGCAGGTCATGCAGATCTATGCCGCAGATGTGGTCAAGGGCATCCGCGCCGTGAAGGAATTCACCGGTGCAAAGTATGCTGTCATTTGCTTGAAGGAGCATTACCATGATGCAGTTCATGCTCTGAAGGAAGCAATCAAGGGTACAGACGATGTACAGATCCACCTGTTAGACGGTTACTATCCTGCAGGTGACGAACAGCAGATCGTTTACGACGTAACCGGTCGTGTGGTTCCCACCGGGGGTCTGCCTTTAGACGTGGGCTGTGTAGTCTGTAACGTCAGCACTCTTGTAAATATCGCAAATGCCATGGAAGGCAAAAAAGTCATTGAGAAATATGTCACCGTAGGCGGTGCGGTTAAGAACCCCGTCACTGTCCGTGTTCCTGTAGGCATCTCCCTGAAGGAAGTTCTGGAAGCAGCCGGCGGCACCACCGAAGATTGTGACTATATTATCGGCGGTCCTTGCATGGGCAGAGTGGTAGACACTCTGGACATCCCTGTAACCAAGACCACCGGCGGTCTCTTGGCTATTCCCAAGGGACATCCCCTCTATGACGCAAAGTCCACTACCATCAATCTAAAAAAGATGATGGCTGTGTGCTGCCAGTGTTCCATGTGTACCCAGATGTGTCCCCGTAATGCTTTGGGTCTCAACGTTCAGCCCCATAAGGCTATGCGATCCCTTGCAAACGGTGTGGATCTCTTGGGTGACATTAACGGCCTCTTCTCCTGCTGTAACTGTGGTCTGTGTACCTACTATGCTTGTAACTTCGGTCTCAAGCCCTCTCAGGTCATGCAAACTCTGAAGTCCGCGGTGGCTTCCTCCGGCGTTCGTGCCCGTAAGGAAGTCTACACCACCGTAGACGGCGGTCTGGAGAATAAGAAGGTTCCTGTTTCCCGTCTTATTGCCCGTATGGGTCTTAAGAAATACGATGTGCCTGCACCTCTGGTAGACAAGGCACTGACTACCGACTGTGTCCGTATTGCTCTGCGCATGGGCGTTGGTGCGCCCTCTGTTCCTAAGGTTCAGGTAGGGGACAAGGTTCGCAAGAACCAGCTGATTGCCGATATCGCAGATGGAAAGCTGGGCGTCAAGATGCACGCAAGTATTTCCGGTACTGTTACGGATATCAGTAGTGATTATATTGAAATCAGGAGGACGACCAAATGAACGCACTTGGCATGATTGAAACAAACAGCATTCCCGTAGGGGTCAATGCAGGGGACGCCATGCTGAAGGCAGCAACCGTAGAACTGATCACCGCACAGCCCGTCTGCGCAGGTAAGTTCATCGTCCTCGTAACCGGCGACGTTGCCGCCGTTAAGGAAAGTGTAGAGGCAGGTTGTGAAGTTGCCGGTCAGAGACTGGTTGACAGCGTAGTCATCTCCTCTGTGCATCCCCAGGTTCCCAAGGCTATCAACGCCTGCAATGATATCGGGCAGGTAACTTCTGTTGGTGTGATGGAGGCATTTAGCCTCTGTGCCGCAGTTGTGGTAGCAGATGCCGCCGTTAAGGCAGCGGCTGTTGATCTGATCGACATTCGTCTGGGCAGAGGCTTAGGCGGAAAGTCCTTCATCACCCTGACGGGCGAGGTTGCCGCCGTTCGTGCAGCCGTAGCCGCAGGTGAGGCTCTCCCCGAGGCAAAGGGCATGCTCTCTGAGAGCGTTGTCATTCCCTCTCCTCACCCCGATATCGTCAATTCCCTGTATTAATAAAAAATGAAAATATAAAACATAATTTGGAGGAAATTAAAATGAAATTAGCACTTGGTATGATCGTAACCCGTGGCCTCATCGGCGCAATCGAAGCAGCAGACGCAATGGTTAAGGCTGCAAACGTTCACCTCATTGGCAAGCAGCAGATCGGTTCCGGTCTGGTAACTGTTATGGTTCGTGGCGATGTCGGCGCAGTTAAGGCTGCTGTTGATGCAGGCGCTACCGCTGCAAAGCGTGTTGGCGAGCTGTACGGCTGCCATGTCATTCCTTCTCCCCACGAGGATGTAGAAGGCATTCTGCCCACTATCGGCTAAGCTATGTACATCGGAGAAGTCGTCGGCTGTGTCGTTGCTACCGTAAAGGAATCGGGATTAGACAACATCCCCTTCCTTGTGGTACAACTCATTGAAAAAGGTAAAAAAACCAAAATGATCGTGGCGGCGGACGCCACCAGACAAGCTGGTAGAGGCGACTTTGTCTATCTGATCGGCTCTAAGGAGGCAGGCCGTATGTTCCGCACCAAGCGGACGGCTGCTGATGCCGCCATTGTCGGATTCATTGATTCTTATAACATTAAACTGAAACCTGAATAATTTTGGAGGAAAATAACATGAAGTTAGCACTTGGTATGATCGAGACCCGTGGCCTCATCGGCGCTGTCGAAGCTGCTGATGCAATGGTCAAGGCTGCAAACGTTACTCTCATCGGCAAGGAACAGATCGGTTCCGGTCTGGTTACCGTTATGGTTCGTGGCGATGTCGGCGCAGTTAAGGCTGCTGTTGACGCAGGCGCAACTGCTGCA
>JAZSAO010000114.1:0-3360 GCA_045601945.1 Faecousia sp.
CATCTACCTTCTCGTCCTTGCAAGCGGCAATGAGGTTTTCGGAATACTTGGCAGTGGTGGTGCGAATATTTGCCTCCTTGGCAAGAACGGTAAAATTCTCCAGTTTCCTTACATAGTTGCCGGAAACATACTCGTTCTCATGGGAGCCGTCAATGACCAAATAGCCGATTTCCTCTTCCTTTACCACATTCAAATCTACGGTAGTGGCAAAGGTAAATTCCTTCCCGTCATATTCCACAGTGGCTGTAACGGTAATGGTAGTACGCTTCGCAACTTCGGGAGTATAGGCAAAAGGAACCGTGATCACACTGCCTGCGGAAAGGACATGGACTTCGTTATCCACTGCAATTACTTGGCTACCGTTCATGGTATAAACGATGTTCTTAACAATGGCATCTGCCGGTTCTTCGTTATAGAAGATCGTCTGAATGTTCAGCTTTTCCCCTACAACGGCAACATCTGCATCTACAGTCGTCTCACGGATGCCCAGTCTCAGGCTGTCACCTACCCAAACAGGGGCAGTAACGGCAACATCCTTATCGTCCTGCATAACACGGACATAGTAATAAGAATACGCAGGCTCCAGTTCTGCAGTCAGAACCCCGGAAGACAGTTCCTCTGCATCGGTCCAGGCGTATGCCACCTTACCGGAGTTGACGATCAGTTCTACAGAAGTGATCTTGTCGGAAGCATCGGGATCCTTCAAGATAATGCTGAAGTTCAGCTTCTCGGGAACATTTTCCATCATGGTGCCCATAGGCAGGTCGTTGACGGTGTAGGTAATCTCCAAGTTGCGATCTTCCGTAGCGTAGACACGATAGTTGCGGATGGCATCATAAATGCCTTCCTCGGTAAATTTCTCTGCCAAAATAACATCACGGGCTTCGTTGGCATTGCCCCACTTACCCTTGTGGTTATCCTGATTGTTGGTAGGTGCAACGTGCCAGCCTTTGTCCAAAGCCAGGGTATATTCCTCATAGCTGGGATAATAGCCTGCCCCATTGATGGGGCCGTCGCCGTTGCCTACCTCTACCAAATACACATGGGCATCCACTTCGGGAGTCAGGTAAGAAAAGTTAATAAAATTACCAAAAGTCGTGCCGGGATGGTTCAGCTGGTTGATGCTGTCTTCCCCTTCCTCTCGGCCTATAAGCTCGTAGTAAGCACGGAGTCCTGCATCGGCTCGCTTTTCATTCAGGGTCTTATTGTTACGGGAAACGATACCCTCTGTGACGAAGGTATTGATATGTCCGGGACCGCCGGACCAAGTCATTTCAAAGCCGGGGAGCAGAACTGCTTTTCCCTGATGGGTCTGATTGTATTCTGCCAAGACGCTCTTGTAGGTGGTCCACTTTTCGGCAGATTCAGGAGATGCTAAGCTCAAATCGTAAAGGGAGTCTTCTATATTGGGTGCCGCCACCGTATCAAAATAGTGGGAATGATCCGTAAAGGCTACGAAATCCACATTGGCTTCCTCGGGAATGGAGTCAATGTACTCTAAGGCCCCTGCCAAGGTACCTGCGCCGTCGGAGTATTCGCCGGTATGAGCATGGAGCTGGCCAAAGAGCATGGTGTATTTCGCCTCGCCTACAGTGAAGCTCCACTTCTTAGTGGCGGTCTTTCCGTCACGACGGGTAACGGTCAGGATCACCTCAGTCCTTCCCTCTGCCAAATCAGAAGTAGGCTTGTAGCTGACCAAACCGTCTGCATAGGTGGGGGTCACGATCTCGCCGTTCAAGGTCATAACAATGATAGGATCCTCCCCTGCGTTGGAAACCTTTGCAGAGATCTCGGGGCGTTTGTTTTCCTTGGTCTGAGAGTTTGCAATGGGCTTGAGGGCAGAGAACATAGGCTCATCCTTTACCGTAACGGTAGCGGTAGCTTCCATGGCAACGCCCTTGTTATCCGTAGCCCTTACAGTAATGTGCAGGCTCGTGCCTGCGATCCGATCTGCAGGAACAGTCACGGCATAGCGGCCGTAAGATTGGCGCGGCTCCAGTTTGGTTCCATCTAAGGAAACTTCCATTTCCTTGATGCCGAAAATCGCATCTACAGAGAAATTGAGAATATAATCCCGTCCTGCATAGGCAGGAGAAGGATTGCCAAAGGAGATCCAGGGCTTATTGACAACACCATCCATAATCCCCTGGCTGTTGCAGGGATAAAAATGATAGGTCGCCGTGTCTCTGTCCTCTATTTCCTCTCCCGGCTTCACAGATCCGCTCTGCCCCAGGAGGATCTTTCCCTCAGAGGACAGGAGCCGATAGCCCCCATTGTAGGCTTCTACGGTCCAGTCAGCCTCTGTATCCGCCGCAAAAGCATAAGACAGGGAATCCCCCTCACAGCAGAGGTAGCCGAAGGACTCGTTATAGAAACGGTAGCTTTCTCCGGTCTTTTCTACTTTAAAGAGGAATGCGCCGTTGCCGCAATCTGCCATTCCCTTAAAGAGGGTGGCATCTGCAGTTCGCAGGCTCTTGCCTTGGGCAGAAGAAAGGACACCTCTGAGGGCAAGGTTATACAGAGCCACAACATCCCCATCTTCAGGCAGACCGGGGCGTTCCTGTCCTTCCAGCTTGTAAATACAAATGTCCTTCTGATCATTGTTGACTTTATAGCAAGAATACCGCTCATCCGAGTAATTGGAACGAAGGACTTTATTTTCCTTTAGTGTATCTGCAACGATGGTTGCCGTACCGTCTTCCTCAATGGTGATGAAGAAGGATCCAAGGTCCGTTTTGTCCGCTTGGGTACGGAGAGCATTTTCATCTTCCCAAGGGGCAAAGAGATACCCATCCCCTGTGTAGAGGGCATATGTATTCTCACTTGTACCGGACTCTAAGGTCAAGATCTGAGTCGCAACATCGTAACGGCAGATATTTCCCTCTTTGAGTGCATTGCCCACACCGCGACTTTTGGCATTCTGAACTACACCCAGAGTATGGGTAAAGTCCTTTGCAACAATGATAATTTGATCCCCGGAAGATAGCTGGGACATATCCGTTACCAGAACCGCTTTATCTTCGCCCACGACATAGGGCTTATATACAAATACTTTCTCTTTGCTGTCCCGCAGACCGAAAGCCTGAGACTTGGCGGTAATGGTTGTCTCTTCGTTAATGACAATGGGATCTGTATATGTTGTCCAGTTCCCATCTCCCAGATGGTAGACAACGGTAGCACCCGTTGCACTGAGAGTTACCTCTGTCCCCTTATAGACATATCCCTTTGGGGGAGAAGCCTTGGGCTCACTTGCCCGAGACAGAGGATCGGGAATGTTCCCTACTACCTCCAAGATCTCCACATCGTAATACTCACTGGGGGTCTCATCTACCTGGCTCAGTGTATACGTCCCGAAGGTAT
>JAZSAO010000115.1:0-6362 GCA_045601945.1 Faecousia sp.
GGTAATACCTCTGTCGTCTGTAAGGATCTTGACCAAGGCAATATCCGCAGATTCTGTTACAAGCTTTCCGTTCTCTATGGTTGCTGTGGCAGATGCGAGTTGTCCTCTTGTATTGATTGTAGTGGTAACCGCCCGCTCATATCCGGGACAGTAAATTGCCAAATATCCTTCCGGAACATCGGGCCTTACTGGCTTCTTACTGCAATAGATACACCGCCCATCCTCATAGGTGTGTTCCGCTGTGTGAACATCATAGCAACGAGAACAAATCATCGTATGATCGGCTCCATTGTCGATGTAAATATAAAGATAGTGGTGTCCCGGAGCGGCAATCACTTCTGCAGAAGTCCTATCACAAAGTGTACAGGCGGAAATCTTGTAGCCGTCATTGTCGCAGGATGGGTAAAGGGTTTCCCGGTCTGCCCATACATGATCACAAGCAGGGGCTTCTGACACCTCAAGGAATGTCATCAAAAACATATCTCCGGAGTTTCCCTTGTAATAGGATGTAAAGTGCTCTTTTTCGAGGGATCCTTGATAATATTCCAGATATGCATCAGTTCCGTGAGACAAGTCATTCGCAAGGCGAATATAATACCCACCATTCGTAGGCTCAAGAACAAACTCTGTATTTGCATTGGGCTCATCCACAAATTGAAGAGTATATTTAGAAGCTTCCAGATACTTTCCGTCCGCAGTTTGGAAGGAGGTGATCCCTTCTTCGTTCGTAATAACCTTCACCAGAGCCAAGCTAAGGGAATCGGACACAAGCTTTCCTTCTACTACAGTAGCATCTGCAGGTAGTATCCGGGTATAGGTCGTTCCATTGCTGCTTGTCCTTTCGGAATAAGCTACGGTAGTCATAGCCTTTCCAAAGGCAGGATTGTAAATTGCTACATAACCATCGGGAATCTCAGGGGAATCCAATATTTCTGCCACAATATTGAGGATATAGGCTGTGTCATTTCTACTATCTACACTGCCATCTTTGTGGTAGTTAAACACCAATGTATGGGTACCGGGGGAAAGGACTCCCGTCTCATTGGTCATCTTGCAATCTCCGGATATATCTCCCAAAAACTCGTCATCTAAGAAAACAGAAAGATAATCGTAGGATTGCTCCGAAGAAACCCCATAGTCATAAGAGATCACAAAACTCCGGTCCGATGAGAAAGAAAAACAGATGGTAGACGTAGAGGCCCCTACCCCTTGATTGGTGGAAATCAATGCAGTGCCGCCTTCGTATTCTGTATTTTCGCTTAATACCCATGGATATTCCGTTTCATCGCTGATCTGCACCTGAACCCCATTTAAGGTCATAACCTGCAATCTGGGATCCTTTTCCACCGTAAAGGTATGATCACCGTTAAGACAGGCATATTCCCAATAGGCATCTGTCTCTTGAATCAGTTCTCCCTGTACATGGCTAAGCGTGGGAATTGCATCCGACTTTATTTTTCCGCAATCCCTACAGCAATAGTTCCCCACTCCTTCTTCTGTACAAGTAGGGGCAAGGGTAATATCGCCGGTAAGATACCAATCGTGGGCATCTTCATCCGGTTGATAGATCATATCCATACAATCCGCGCAGGTGTAAATAAAGGAATTACAATCCGTATCAACGGAGTAGTTCCAAGGCTCAACCGGGAAATAGCCGGGGGCCTTGTCCCATCCGGAACGGTTTTCCAAATAATAGAGTTTCGAAGTCGAATCCGAGTAAATAAAAGCACTGGCGTCTATTTGGGGCATATCCCCTAAGAAATGGATATGGTCCAGATTCGGAAGGTCTGCAAAGGCCTCATATTCAATGCTTGTAACGCCGGCGGGGATGGTTACTGTTTTTAAGTTTTGGCAAAAAACGAAAGCTTGTCCACCAATGGTTGTAACGCCATAAGGGATCGTTACTTTTTCCAAGCTTTTGCATCTGCCAAAGGCTCCGTAAGGAATTTCGGAAACTCCGGAAGGAATATGGATCTCACGCAAGGACGCGCAGTCCTCAAACGCTCTGCGTCCTATGTATTCCAAGTTAGAAGGCAAGTTAATAATGGTTAGCTTTTCACAGCCGGCAAAAGCCCGATCTTCGATTCCTGTTACAGTTTCCGGAAGCGACACATATACCAATTCGCAACAGCCAAGAAATGCCTCTTGCGGGATCGTCGTCACACCCTCCGGAATGGTAACGGATTCCAATTTGCAAAGACTAAACGCATTATCGGCAATTTCCGTAACACCCGTCGGGACAACATAGTTCTGAGTTCTTCCGAAAGGGAAGGATATGAGGCAGGTTTTATCCTTGTTAAAGAGGACTCCCCCCTCGGTAGCGTAAACAGGATTACCTTCGTCTATGTAGAAATTTTGCAGGGATAAAAATCCGCTTTGGAATTCGAGGTGCTCTGTAATATAGGTCACGGTATCCGGGAAAGTGACGCTTAAAACGTCTACTTCAGGCTCCAGCGGCTGTGTGAGGGATTCCACGGCCGAAACCGTCTTACCATCAATAGACGCCGGGATCACGATATGGCTTTGTCCCGGGCATATGCCCCGAATCGCAATCGTCCCATCCGGAAGATCCGTATAGTCGAAATTGCCCATTTCTGTAATTGCAAGCCCTGTTTTACCGGCAATGAGAACAGACTCCCCGGCTTCTAAAGGCAAAACAGCATAAATGGAATCCTCTGGGAAGCCGTTCTCATCCCATGCATGGACAAAGGCTTCGTTCAAGGCATAGAAGCCGGTCTGCTCCGATGTAAACCAATAGAAGCCTTCAGGCTTTTCGACACCGTCTGCATAGATTTCCTCTGCTTCTCCCAAGTATTGGACATTCACAGACCCATTGCTCGGAATATCATAAATATTATAAATTTGCTGCTCCGTGAGATAGACATAGGTTGCGTTGTCACCGAGGAGCAGGGGATATTCTGAGGTAGACAGGCTTTCCACCGTACAGACTCCTGTCAGCAAATACACCCCTGTTGCTTTGGGAATGTACATTCCGCTCTGCTCAATGGTGCCTGCTTGAAGGGTAAGGGGCTCTTCTGCTTTAGAAATCGTAACATCCAGATTCTCACTCGGTTCCATCTGAATGCTGTACTCCTTATGGGCCATCAGACTTACATACGCTGTGTTACGTTTATATTGGTGTACAATACACTTTTCTCCATCGTAGATGCGTAGGACCCCATCGTCAATAAGGAAGCTGTAGCATCCGGAGTCCTGAGGCGTAAAGGTCACCTCCGATTGGGGTGCACGGAAGGTTGATAAGCTATTTCTTCCCAATGTAAAGGTCAGAGGCTGAACAAGCTTTGTAAAAGTAAAGGCTTCATACAGAACGAATTGGTAGGACTCTCCTTCATTCAGATAATATACATAAGAACCACTCAAGATTCCACAGCCGGATAGGTTCGCCCCAGGCATATGACTAAAGGAATAATACCCTGACTCCTCAGGCTTGAACAGATAGGTGCCTGCCTCGTAAGCAGACTGTGTGCAGCTAAGTACATTGGTCATTGCTTTCGTGATCCGAATGGGTTCCTCCGGATAGCACCTGAAAATATAGTCCACACCCTTTTGCAGGAAATACATCCCGTCCTCAACCTCAACGGAGTATTCCGTAGTACAGTCATACATACTCACCCAAGGGTATACGGATCCATCCTCCAGTAGGAATTGATAATAGGCTGTTTCCTCCGGGGTGAAACAGTAAGTACCGCTACGATCAATAACAACGTCCACTCCTACATCTTCATAGGCTAAAAAATCAAAGCAGTTCGTTCGGTCATATTCGTTGATACAGACCAGTTCATAGGTGTTCCCCGGCTCCAGTTGGATCCAACGTGACTGTCTCTCGTGCATTTCGTAGAGCATTTCTCCATCCTTATACAGTTGCAGGGTAACAGGCGTACCGGCCCCTATATTATGCCATCTGGCAGTAGGGGTATAGGTAAATCGAGTCTCAGTCCCTTCAGGGCCATCGATGTAGATCGTGCCCGGGATCAGGTTCGTCACCGCCAGTACAGGTGCGCACAGGGATAAAAGCATGGCGATGACGAGATTCAGTGCGATGAGTCTAATGGTTGGTTTTTTCATAGGGTTTCCTCCTTTTGGTTTCCGGCACAGGTGAATCGGAACCGGAAACAAAATATTCTAATAGGCCTAAACAGACCCAAAAGACAGGGGTAATAAGATACTGGCTGATGCCAAAGGCCCCTTGGAGCACATAACACACAACACTACCGCTCCAAACAGCGATATAGGGATTCCTGCCCACATTTTTGATTCCCCGACGGATGATGTCAAACATCCCAAGGAGATAGGCAAGGAAAGCAAAAATCCCTTGGTGGTAGAGGATGTTTAGATACTCACTGTGAGCCACATCAACATAAGCCGTCAAATCCATCTTTAAGCCCTCGTCATACCGCCGGAAGGGCTCAATGCCACTATAGAGCAAGGTATCCGGACCGGCACCGAAAAACAGATTTTCAGGAACTTTCCGCAAAACATTTTTCCAAATATAAATCCTTCCTGTGCCGAAACCGTCGGAGATCCTCCCCCGAAGGATCATATGGATCTCGTGGAAGAAGCCTTCCTTGGCATCCCACAGATATAGGACAAGAACGCCTGCCACCGCAAAAACACCCAAGCCGATAAAATACCACAAACGGTGTTTTTTTGATAAACCCAATACATAGGGAATCATAAAAACCGTACCCACACAGATGCCTACCACCCCTGCAAGAACCTGTATGCGGAGTAAAACAAATAATGCCAACACCAAGGGGAGTAGCAGGATATAGCGAATCCGTTCCTTCCCTTTGAAGATATAGATCCACAGTGCTCCAACAGACAAGCACAGAAAGGCAGCTGCCAGATCTACATTTCCGATGGTACCGATAAAAGCCCCGGAATAGGCCTCATATGCATCGTAATAGGAGTACCCCTGAGGATACAACAAGAAAGGATTGTATCCCATCAACTGAACGATTGAAAGGATGGAGAATAAGAGGGTGGTTCCTCCCAAAACATAGAGAATCCATCGGCCTCCTCGGAAGAATTTTGCCACACCGTAGAAGGCTATGACATATAATCCAATCGTCCAAACCCCTTCTTTCCGAGCCTCTCCCCTCCAGACAATTTGGGGATATTCCGACAAAAGGGCAGACACTACCGTTAGCAGAAGGTATGCCAAAATGGAGTACTGGCATATGCTACGAGGCCGAAGCTTCCGACCCAAATCGGAAAAAGAAAGGCTCCCCGTCAATACACCTTCTAAAGGTAGCAGTACAAGGAGCAGTGCGTAGATTCCAAAAAACCAGCAAAACAGGGTATATTTTACCTGTCCCATGGCGGTATAGGCCGGCGTGAACAATATGAACAGTGAGAACGCAAGCCCCACAAAAACATGAGTGATCCATTCCAATGCTGACCATGGGGAGGATTTTGTCTTTAACTTTCCCATAGCATTTCTTCCTTTTTATCTCATTTTTGGGGAAATATCTCCTATTTTTTCATTTTAACATACTATTCCCTTACACACCATTATAATATATTAAACTGCTTTGTCAATAGCTTTCGCAAATAAAGGATGCTTGCATATAAAAAATGACCACCTAAAAGGATGGGATAGCAATCCTTTTAGGTGATCGTCGAAATATCATAAAGTTTACAGCAAAATTCCTGCAAAGACTTGGAAAGCCAAGTACAAGCCGAAGGCGCTGATCACGGGAGCCAACGCTGCCTTAGGTCCTGTGGACAGGCGATCCATAATGGAGTCAAAGAGCCATGTCAAAAGGGTGAACAGGGCACCGCCCACGAGGGCTACTTTCCATACCTGCGACAGAGCAACATAGCCTGCAGCATAGGGCAGCAGTCCAAAGGTCAGCAGGGAGAAGATCCCCACCCAGACATAGCACCGACGGCTGTTAGGGGCAAGGTAATGCTCCAGCAGGAGAACCACCAGAGACAGCCCTGCCATGTTGGGAATATTCATGTCCGGCAGAACCACCGCAGGGGCAAAGGTCTTAAACAAAACCACCGCAACCATTGCCACTGCCATGGTAATGGCAAGGATCACAGACAGGAAGTAATTTTTCTCTTTCATCTCATTAACCTCCCCAAGAAGTTGCGCCGGAATCGGCATCAGCACCGGTCACATAGGCAACGGCAGAATTGACACTGCGAGCAATGGCCTTAGAGGTCACCGTAGCACCGGTGATGCCGTCTACATAGAGGCTGTCTTCTCCGGCACTTGTGCTATCCGTTGCACCGCTGAAGGCATCTGCACCGGAGGTGCCGATGGCCACATTGCCGCTTGTGTTCAGGAACTGAGCCAGGAATTCATGGTCATTCAGTGCTTCCTTGCCCAG
>JAZSAO010000116.1:0-3173 GCA_045601945.1 Faecousia sp.
TCCCACCACGCAAACGAGTGGATCACCACCCCCGTACTTATGAAATTCGCAGAAGAATATGCAAGAGCCGTCTCTCGCGGTGGACGGCTGTGGGATCGAGATGCTTCGGCTCTGTTCCGCAGAACGCAATTGTATCTTGTCCCAATGGTGAATCCCGACGGGGTGGATCTGGTAACAGGAGCCATTGACGAGGACACATTGGAATATGATGCCGCTCAAAACATTGCCGCTCGTTTCCCTGCCATTGCATTTCCGGACGGTTGGAAGGCAAACCTTTCCGGGGTAGATCTGAATCTCAATTATCCGGCAGGCTGGGAGCAGGCAAAAGAAAATAAATACGCGCTGGGATTCGATCGTCCCGCTCCCCGAGATTTTGTAGGTCTTGCACCTCTGGATCAGCCGGAAACCACTGCTATGGGACAGTTGACACGACAGGTCTCCCCCAGATTGACCCTTTCCTACCATTCTCAGGGGAAAGTCATTTATTGGAAGTTCAGGGATATAGAAGTTCCCGAAGGAAAAGAAATCGGGGAAGCCTTTGCCCGTAGTTCCGGTTATGAGTTGGAAGAAACGCCCTTTGCATCCGGTTTTGCAGGATATAAGGACTGGTTCATTCAGGAATACAACCGTCCGGGCTACACCATCGAAGTCGGTTCAGGGGAAAATCCTCTGCCACTAAGTCAATTCGACCAAATTTATCGGGAAAATTTGGGCATTTTAGTACAAGGTTTGTATTTATAAAAAAACATTTTCCCTTTTGGAGAAATCTATGATAAAATACAGACAGAAGCAAATCCCATACCAAAGGAGGTCTTACTATGAATCAAGTGATCACCATCAGCAGAGAATTCGGAAGCGGCGGCAGAACCATCGGCCGCATGGTAGCAGAGCAGCTGGGCTACGCCTTCTATGACGAAGAACTGGTAAACGAAGTTGCCAAGCGCAGCGGATTTTGTACGGACTTCATCAAGGAGCAGGGAGAGTATGCCACAACACGCCACAGCCTTCTGTTCTCCCTTGCCACAGCCCAGCAATTCTCTCTGGAAGGCTTGTCCACCATGGATAAACTCTACATTGAACAAACTAAAATCATCGAAGAATTGGCTGAAAGCGGAAATTGTGTCATCGTAGGCCGTTGCGCAGACTACGTTCTCCGAGATCGAAAAAATACCCTCCATGTTTTTATTTATGGGGACGAAGAAGAAAAGGCCAAACGCATCGTTGAGAAATACGGTGAAACCCACAAAGATCCGGTAAAACGACTCCGTGAAAAGGATCAGCGACGGATGGTCTACTATAAGAATTATACCGGGAGAGTCTGGGGTCAAACCGCGAACTATGACCTGTGCCTGAACAGTAGCACCTTCGGTTTAGAAGTCTGCGCGCAGTTGATCCTCGGCGCAGCCAAATAATATAGCATAAAAATTCCCTCCTCCGCACACAATAGAGTGCAGAGGAGGGGTCTTTCTATGTTAGAGCTAACACCAACCAATTACCGAAAAGAAGTGGAACTATCTCGTGAACCCATATTGATCTGTGTTCACGACTCCGCAAGCAAACCGCCGGAGGGTTTGGAGCAGCTATGCAGTCCCGGTCTGAAATGTTGCGGACTGGATGCAAACCGCTATGAAGAAATGGCAAAAAGTCTGCGAGTCACGGCACTTCCTTCCGCTATTGTGTTGGAAAACGGGATGATCGTACAGCGGATCCGGGGTGAACGTTCCCTAAAGGATTTTGCCAAAATATTAGATTTGGAATAAATCCTCATTAAATCTCGATGAGATCATACTCATCGGTACCCAAGCCGATCTTCTTGCCGTGAGAGATCTGCGCCTTCCAATCCGTAACGGGATGGAGATCCGCAAAGAGATCGCCGCTCTTGCCCTCGAAGGTATGCTCCCCACTGCGGGGCATCTTCAGACAAAGTTCCGCACAAGCCAGATCCAGAGCAACGGGATCAAAAGATGCCAGCATTCCCACATCGGGAATAATGGGCACATCGTTCACACCGTAGCAGTCACAAACAGGAGATACATCGCAAATCAGGCTGATGTGGAACTGGGGTCTATCCTGTACGATCGCCTTGGTGTACTCTGCCATCTTGCAGTTCAGAATGGTAGTGCTTTCGTCATTGGCGGCATCAATGGCATCTACAGGGCAGGCACCGGTGCAACGACCACAGCCTAAGCACTTGTCCAAATCGATCCGCATTTTCTTATTTTCCAGCACAGGCGCATCATGGGCGCAGGCCTTGGCGCAAGCACCACAGCCGATACACTTGTCAGCATAGACAAGGGGTTTGCCGGCAGAATGCATTTCCATCTTACCTGCACGGGAACCGCCACCCATACCGATATTCTTCATAGCACCGCCAAAGCCTGTTGCCTCGTGGCCTTTAAAGTGAGTCAGAGAAATAACGATATCCGCATCCATAAGGGCTCTGCCGATCTTGGCAGATTTCACATAGTCCCCATCTACGGGAACGTCCACATCGTCTGTACCCTTGAGACCATCGGCAATGATGAGATGACACCCTACGTTATAGGGGTTAAAGCCGTTCTGATACGCAGATTCCAAATGATCCAGAGCATTTTTTCTGCCGCCAACATAAAGGGTGTTGCAGTCCGTCAGGAAGGGCTTACCTCCCAACTGCTTTACTAAGTCTACCACGGTACGGGCATAATTGGGGCGCAGATAGGCCAGATTCCCCGGCTCTCCGAAATGGAGTTTGATAGCTACATATTTATTTTCGAAGTCGATCATGTCCATCCCTGCCGTTAAAAGCAAACGGCTCAGCTTCTGCTGCAAATTCTCGCGAAAAGACGTGCGGAAAGTCGTAAAATAAACTTTTGCTCTTTCCATGGGTATTCCTCCTTGATTGTTTTCCATAAAATAATATGTGAATTTTAATTTGCGCTGTTTCTTTCCTCACGGCCCCCCGTCAATTGGATTCCCCATAGCCATCCGATTCCCTATGCCAAACCTCTCGCTCTCTCCAAATTTTCGTTTATAGAGTTGTTTACCAAGTTGGTAAAGGCCCTTGCCTCTCCAATGGGAGAGGTGCCGCGACTGCGGCGGAGAGGGCAGTAGGGATTCTCAATTTTGTACCGATTTCGTAGTAGGCAGAGAAGGATCCTATGTACCGATTTCGTAGTAGGCAGAGAAGTGGGGTT
>JAZSAO010000117.1:0-2650 GCA_045601945.1 Faecousia sp.
ACCTGCACCGGCTGCGGTCACAGCTATACCGGTAATTATACTTCCCCCACGGGTCACGATTGGGTAGATGCCACCTGCACCAGCGGTCCCTACTGCTCCGTCTGTGGAGCTTCCGGCAGCACCTATGAGCAGATTTTCGATGTGAGCAAGCTGGAATCGAATGATCAGATCGTTATCATTGCAAAGGTAGACGGACACTACAAGGCCCTGAATGCCGAGATTGATTCCCCCATTGCCGCCACCGATGTAGAGATTCAGGAAGGTCTGCTTGTTGGTGAAGAGATTCCCCTCTGGACACTGGAGAAGGTTGACAACGGATTCGCCCTTTCTGTAAACGGTACATATCTGAAACACTCCAGCAAGGCCGACTTTGTACGCTCTCAGGATCCCTTTGCTTGGACCTTCGAAAACACCGATAACGGCTTCAGAATTTATTCCGGCAACCGCGGTATCGTATATAGAACCAGCGCAAATGGATTTAAAGCATATGCCACAAGCAATATTGGCACCTCCGACTACTACGGCGATCTCATTGTATTCAAATACAGCGACGGCTCCCCCCTGCCTCATCCGGATGCTGACGACAACAACCTGTGTGATGACTGCGGTGCCTACATTGAGGCTGCAGCTCTGCTGACTCGCTCCATTTCCCTCAACGGCAACATTGCCGTAAACTTCTACATGAGCATTTCTCCCGAGGATGCAACCGATCCCTCTGCCTACATGCTCTTCACCCAAGAGGATGGAGAGCCTATTATGGTTCCTGTTACCGAT
This sequence comes from Faecousia sp., assembly GCA_045601945.1. GTDB lineage: Bacteria > Bacillota > Clostridia > Oscillospirales > Oscillospiraceae > JAZOXB01. The sequence goes on from JAZSAO010000117.1 coordinate 775, forward strand.
GCCGTAGTCAAAGAGGAGTTTGATCAGCACACATACGTGTTCACCTATGAGGTCGCTGCTAAGGAAATGACCGACACGATCACTGCACAGTTCATCGTAGGAAACTTCTCTACAAAAGAATACACCTACTCCGTCAGAACCTATGCTGACAACATGGCCGCCAACCTGGCTGATAACAGCACACTGGTCAATCTGCTCCATGCCATGCTCCGCTATGGTGCTGCTTCTCAGATCCAGTTTAACTATCACACCGAGCGCCTTGCAGACGAAGGTTTGGAAACCGTGGATTACACCACTGTGAAGGTCGAAGGATTCCCCACTGTTCTGCCTCAGGGTACAGATCTTGTCACCTTTGCCGGTGCTTCCCTGCTTCTGGAGTCCGAGACCACTCTCCGTTTCTTCCTCCGTGCAGATGCCTCTGTAGAGAGCTTCACCGTTAGCTATAACGGTCAGCCTCTGGAGCTCAAGACCCGTAACGGTCTGTACTATGCGGATGTGAAGAACATTGCTGCTCCCGACCTGGATATGTCCTTCACCATTACCGTAGACGACGGTACCGACACCGCTGAAATCTCCTACAGCCCTCTTGCTTACTGTGCCTCCATTCGTGAAAACCGTAATACAGAGGAGCTCAAGGCTCTGGTAGATCTCTGTGGCGCCATCTATTTGTATAACCAGGCAGCCAATGCCTATTTTGACCCCATTAAGTAATCTATTCCCAAAAACAGAGGTATTTATTATGAAAGAATTTTTCTTTGACTCCGAAATCGAAGTCATTCGCTTCCCTCAATCCGATATCATCACCACCAGCGGCGGACTCGTCGATGGCGAAGATGATAACGAACTCCCCGGCATCATTTTCCCCTAATTTAAGTAGATTTTTTCCCTAATCTATAGCCCCTCTAAAAACAGTGGCGAGTTCCGATTTTGGAACTCGCCACTCACTGTTTATTCAAATGCAACCATACCAAATTATGCAGCAGACGTCGTTTTCGCCTTTCTATTCTTTTCCAAAACACCGTAAAGGATCAGCCCAAGGGCAAGAACAACAATACTACCCACGATCAAGATGCCACATGCCATAAAGAAATCCTGTGGCAGAATTCGGATGATCTCATCTTTCCGGGGATTGAATATCCAATTTTCCTTTCCTGGGAAGAACAGTTGGTGGAATACAACAAAGGCCTTATCAAAATTTAAAGCCGCCAGTCCTCCGATCAGGCCAAAAATCCCCAGCATCCCGGCCCCACAGGTCAAGGTAAAATGCCGCCCGAAAGGTCTGCCGGGCAAGAATCTCCCGAACTTTCCGAGTATGTATAAGGTCAATGTCACCACTACAGACCCCATTAGAACTATGGCATTCAGGTCGAACAGTTTCTTACAATCCACAAAATGGGACTTCCCTTCTTCACTATAAGAGAATACCCCTGTACCAAATTCCCTGTTAGGAAGGGTCAAGTAATCCAGCACCTGATCGTAGGCTTCTTTTATGGTCTCCTTGTCATATCCCGTCTTTTCCGGGAGTCCATATCCGTCGATTTGGCAGTAATAAAACCCACGGATATAAATCGGCAACCCAATGGATCCCGTAATGCACATTAAAATCACGGAAGCACATAGTAAAATTGTTAGTAGCTTATGTTTCATAGCAAATTCTCTTTTCCTTCAGAATGAAAATTTTCGTTTGTCGAACTGTTCCCCAAGTTGGTAAACACCCTTGCCTCTCCAATGGGAAAGGTGCCGCGACTGCGGCGGAGAGGGCAGTAGGGATTCCCGTTTTTGTACCGATTTCGTAGTAGGCAGAGAAGTGGGGTTACGGCATGGTATCCACGATCGAGAATAGGAAAAAGGAAGCGGTCTTGCACTCGCTCATACT
>JAZSAO010000118.1:0-5549 GCA_045601945.1 Faecousia sp.
ATCTCTAAATATAACATATAATATCAAAAAGAGCAATAGAAAAAATAACAAATCTGAATTTTCCTGAAGCAACCCCTTGTAATACGACGATCCAATTACGTGTGACACCTTTCATTGGATGGTCGTACAAGGTCTTCCAAATCAGGTCCTATCTTTCGATGTAGAAAATATTTATGGCAAGCAGTGCTTGGTTGCACCGCTTGCCATAGAAGTTATGATTACGAGGAAAAAGCTAAGTTAACACTGGTGTGATAGCACACGCCTTCTTCGAAATCCGAATTCTGGGGATACCAACTGCAGGCACCGGCACTAAAGTAGCCGTTGGCAGCAAGGTCCCACATATCAAAGGTCGCATTCTCATCATTCAGAACGCAATCGGAATCCCGAAATCCGATCCGGAGGGTGCAGCTGGACAGCATCTGTGTTATACCAAAGCTTTCCATAAGCACAATGGGCTTGGAATAAACTTTTTTCATCTATGTTCTATCCTTTCTTCCTTCGGAATACGACTTTTTCGGTGAGGACAGCCCCGGCGGTATCCGGCAAACAACTTAGAATATATACCGGCACCTGCCTGACCAGTTCCCCCACGATGTCGCAAATATGATTCACAAAGTCTATGTCCCAATCATGGACAATACATTGGCTATAAATTTCACGGAAAGCAATTTTGGGATCTGCAGGAAAGATCCGATTTTCCCTTCCCTGTCGCAACAGTACGATCCCCTCTATGGGAAGCGATTCTCGACAATAAATCCCAGAGGATCCGCACCAAGGACTTCCCCCTGCACGGAAGCCGTCTTGTGTGAGACGGATCACCGCTCTGTCACCGTTGAGGATCTTTGCCCCAAAGGTCTTTTCCCACAGGTCGGCTTGGGTGGATTTTCCTATACCGCTGGGGCCGCTGAACAGGATCCCACGACCCTTATAAGATACAAGAGAACTGTGGAGAATGAGCCCATGGTGACGGAGGATCAGTTCTTCTCCGTTCATGATCCCTCCCAGCCGGGAGCCGAAAGCCATATGTTTGAGGGAATCTTCCCTGACATAAATGGTATGGCGCCCCGACGGTCTCACTCTGGTGCCAAAGATCACATCCCCCCGGCATTCGTCGCCGTAAAGCAGGAGGCTCCCCTCCGCTTCTCTATAAGCTGTGATCCCGTTTTGACAGTAGAGCCTTTCCCCTCGGGATATAATAGGCTCACGTAAGATCCGCAGTTCATATCGGTCTGTGGGACACCCTCCCTCTCGGAGAAAGGGTCTGAGTTCATCGGGAACCGCCATAGGGAACTCTGCCTGAAAATCAATGATCAGATCAGAAAACTCAATACGGAACATACTTCCTTCCACGACTCACTCCACACAATCTACCCGAACGACAGCGCAGTCCGATTCGGTACTGTGCCCTGCGGTCAGTGTTATCGTCTGTCCCGGCTGTAAATCCTGTCCCTTGGTGGTATAGGTGATCCCACCGAGATAATTCCCGTCGGAATGGAGCCGCTTATAATATATGCGGATCTCAGAAAATGCCACATCAGACAGATTCGTCGCTTGAATTTCCCCATTTAAGAATCGGATCTGTACCCGTTCCTCTTTCGGCAGGTCTCGCAGCTGGCTCACAGACTGGTCGATATAGGTAAAGGTCTCATGGGCTTCCATAGTCTGTCCCGTTTCCTCCATCACCCATGTAGCACTGCCACCGGGAATACCCGTGACCACAAATCTACAGTTTTTCTCTCCGATCATTGCATTGATCACACCGTAATCCAAATATTGATCCGTAGTATTATGGATCAGGAGGCATGGAATCTTTTCCACTGTACGATCCGATCCGTCTTCGGTGAACACACCGCTGTATGTTCCCCGTTCCAAAACCGTAAGAACTGCTTTCTCTTCCGGTTCCGTGGTTGCTACGGATTCTTCTGTGGGAGCAAAGATATCGATTGCCTCCGGAGGTAGGGTTGCCGTAGGGATCTCTGTTTCCCCTGTCTCCGTGGGAGATGGGCTCGGGCTCTTACACGCCGTAAGGCACAGGATCGTAATGAGAAAACAGATACACACAATCTTTTTCATTGATCTCATTCCTTTTGCTTTTCCGTATGACTCTCCTATGTTTGCCGATCACACAAGAGAATATTCTTTCCCTTTAAAAAGGGTTCCGTGGGGAGCCCCAAAGGGCTCCCGTAGAAAGTCTTTTGTTCCGAAAGAAGTTATGCTTCCTCTGTCTTAGGCTCTTCAAAGTAAGCCTCTGCAGAATCGCCGTACTTCATCATCGCTATGAGCAGGGGTCTCAGCTTATCGTATGCCGCGCCGTTTCCTGCTATCATAGAAGCACAGTAGCTTTCGATACTGTAGATCATGGAATTACTGATCCGCATTCCGTCTTTGTCTACGACCCATGCCGCAAAGGCTGTGCGCATATCCGTAGCGTTCAGACTGCTAAAGGTCACTCTGTAGAACTGGCTCTTGCTGTCCAGATCTTCGGCTGTGATAGGCAGCTTCTTTACCACCGTATTGCCGAATACGTCGGAATATGCCACTACAAGGGTTCTTCCCTCGTTGGGATTTCCCAGAGCATCCTTGTAGTTTACAAAGATGTTCAGTTCAACCTTTTCGTTCAGCAACAGGGATGCTCCTGCGACCTTAGATAAATAGTCCGTTGCGCCTTCCGGTGCGGGAGCTATTGCATTCTGATCGTCAAAGACAGCGTTGGAATTGATTGCAGGCGTTTGCGTTGTTGCATATTCCTGATAGGCTTCAAAACCTGCATTTGCAGGATTTGTGGTATTATAGTTAAAGTATACCTGCGCCTGGGTGCCGTAGTTGACCATATCCACGAGGAGGGTCTTCAGCTTGCTGTCCGTGACCTTTTCCAGCATATTCTTTGCATACTTCACTACGCTGTAATCCCGGATCTCACCGGCTGTTGCCTCGGTTTCCCCTTCCTTAGTGGCAAATAGCTGCATCTGCACATTGGAAGCCATTTCCTTTGCCGCTACATCTCCATAGTGGAATACCAGTGTTTCCAGTCCTTGTACCGTAGTCTCGGTATAGGTCTGTAAGGTAGTTGTCCAGGTAGAAGCATTGCCCTGCTCGTCATAAACTGTCTTAGTCAGCACAACATAGGGATCCTTGTAGCCCGTAAGATTTTCCTTAGCAACATAGATATTCATGCCGATACTGCTCTGCAGACTCAGAGAAACTGCGCTGAATTTCAGTTCTGCTACCTCACCGGGGATCTCGTCTTCAGGAAGCATACCGTTTGCCGCCTGCAGCTGCCATGCCAATTCTTGTAAACTGGGCATTGCGGTTGCATCGGGGTTGGTGTTTTCCATCAGTTGGCCGTTCTCGTCATACCGCAGGGTAGCGGCACTTGCAGGAATGGTATAGAATTCCAGACCGCTGACCTTCAGGTTGGTCAGGGAGAATGCCTTGTTGTTTCTTGCGGTAATAACTACGCGGTAGTAATTCACACCGTTAATGGATTCTACAACGCAGTCTTTATAGTTTACGGTGTAGTACTGTTCGGTGTAGCCGATGGCATTTTGCCCACTTACCAGGGTCTGTACAACCTCACCCTTTGCACCCAAGAGAGCAAATTCGGGAGCGATGCTCTCGTCCCCTTCCGTACTCTTGAAGGCTTCCGGGTTGAGGTTGCGGACACCGATCTGGAGCATGGGTGTCACGTTCTCTTCTCCGGTCTCCTTGACGTAGAGAACCAAGGTCTGGGTGTTTTCGTTGAAATAGACCTCGTTATTGGGACCTGCTATGAGATAGTCGTTGAGAGAGGTTACCTTATTGCCCTCGTAGGTCATGCGCTTCTGGGCCTTTTCTGCATAGGACACGAGACCACTGCCGAAGCTAAAGAGTCCGTTTCCATCGATCTTAGCCGCTGCAGCCTGACCCTTTAGGATCATATCACGCAGCTGGATGAAACGAGCCGTGTCCTCACCGTCCATATACGATTCACGATCCTCGGAGTTCATAGCAAGGGGATTATAGATCCGAACACCGTCTAAGTACAGATAAGCTGTCTTAACAGGTCTCTTTCCGTCCGGCCACTGATCCTTGGGAATCGACCAATCATAGGCAACAACAGACTGGATCAGCACCTCATAAGTACCGTGTTCCAGATCATGGACATGGAGCAGAGGAACCTCGTGGATGGCTGCGCCCGTTTCGCCGGAGCCGTTATATACGGTATTCAAGGCACCGGATTGGATCAGAGAACCGTCCTTCTTCGTAACCTTGTACATCAGCTGACCGGAGTCTGCAGTGGTGCTGCCGATCAGGTCAAAGCCTGTACCGGTAAAGGTAAAGGTCAGAACGGGTCCTGCCGCCTTCACGGTGATCTTCTTGGAATAACCGCCGCTGCCGTAGTACTCGCCATCGGGGGCTTCGGCATAGTCGCTGTCGTTGCCGTAGGGGGAATTGTTGTCTCCATCCTGATAGCCGTCACCGGTGGGCTTACCCCCGGTTTCGATCACAATGCCTGCATTCTCGGTGGGATTCCAGTTCAGTGCAGCATTGTCATCCTCGTAGTAAACAGTGTTTGCGGGGATCACAACGATCTCCTTGTACATCTCTACTTCCTTGAAGGGGTTGATGGTGCCGATCTCGCTTGCCTCGGCATCCTTGTCATAGACGCGGAATACGCCGAAGATCTTGTCGATTCCATCCAGAGTCTTGTCTACATAGGGAGTGTAGATAGCCTCGCCATCCTTAACAGAGAAGGTGCCGTAGGTACCGTTGCCATCGAAAGCGGTGACAGGCATAGACTGCCCATCGTCGCTCATTACGGGCTTGTTATTTGCATAGGTCTCGAAGAGGACATTGACCTCTCCATCCTTCACACCGGGCAGAGTATCCTGTGTATAGATGCTGTCGGTGATCTTCACGGGCATTGCAAAGTCCAGAACGATTACGCTGTTCAGCACTTCGTAAACATTAGATACCAGCTCCACAGTCAGTACAAAGCTTTCCTTGTCATTGTCTGTCACAGCAATCTTCAGCTTACCATTCCCCTGACCGACTTCCACACCCTTGAATTCGTATCCGGTAACAGTCATATTGGTCAGGTTTTCCGTAGTCACAGAGGTAATGGAGTAGTTCCGTCCATTTACAAAGATATAACCCTTTGTATCCCAGCTCTTAAGAGCATTCAGGAGGGCTACCTCGGAAAGGATAATGGTATGATCCTTCCAGCTGTAGATTTCGCCGGCTACTTGAGGAATCACCAGATACAGCTCCGCAGCATCACCCTCATGGGCAATCTTACGGATCAAATAGCCATCCATGCTGACGAAGGGATAATATACCATATTCTTATTGACAGCATTGACATTCCAGTCAGCGGTGATCCGAACGGGCTTGTCTACTGTAGGCTGCTCTCGGGTATCAACGATGTAAGTATCCTTGATCTCATCGAGAATGGTGATCACCATGCCGGTTTCTAGGAAGATGTCGGCAAATGTTGTCTGCGTAGAGGCAATGTCGGGAGCATCGGCAAGCTTCAGTGCGCCACTTGTCAAATGAATGGCATCGAATCT
>JAZSAO010000119.1:0-4556 GCA_045601945.1 Faecousia sp.
GGAAGTGGTTGAAGTGATAACGATAAAGGAATATACCTACGCTGACAAATCTGCAAACACGATTGTAAAATGCCCTGTGTGTGGTAGGGGAAGAATTTTTGATATTCCAAATTCTGACAGGAATTTGATATCTTCCCGAACTTACACATCTACGAACAACCAAAACTATACGATCATTCTGAAATGCCCTAAGTGTGGGTGTAAACTAACGGTCTCAATTACAAATTGTAAATCTTATTATATAGTATGCTTTGTACATCGTTCAACCGCCGGATACGCAGTATGAATCGAATCGTACACCGGAAAAGAGCCTGCATCCACCTATTCCATAGGCGAGAACGAGGACCATCGAGTTAGGGCATGACAAACAGCTTTTCAGCTGAATTGTCATGCCCTTTTTTCACCCCCTTTCTGCTGAAAAGCGGAAAGGGGTTTTTATGGACTGGCTGTGTTATGTAGCGAAGTATCCCTGAACTCCGAAATTTGAACTCATTTCAAATTTCAGAATAAGGAGATTCAGGTATGAAAACTACATATCTTGTACGCATGACTGAAGGACCGGAAGCAGGCTCACTACGCCTTGCTACCGGAGAGGAATGGTTAGAGATTGTGAAACGCAATAAGGAGCTGCCTCCGGAACAACAGCGATACTTCATTACAGACATCATTGTGGATAACGGAACCACTGACCGCATGTTCATTTAGGTAGACTACCCTGTATATAAAGAGTGGCACAAGAGGCACCAAGCCTCTCTAAGAAATCTGAAAGCAAAGCAGGCATTTTTAATACTGTCTTTGGATGAGATATTGACTGACACGGAGGGGCTGTCCCTGTCTGATACTATCTCTTCGGGCAGAAATCTGGACGAGCTTGTGAATGAAGCACTCTTTATGGAGCAAGTATACAGCGAGGTTAGTGCTTGGTATCTATGGGCTGCTATGAATAGCATCGCTAAGTACATCAATTCCAATGATGAGCCGTCGTAGACATCTGCCAGGACCTCTTTTGAGTGAGCGATTAAGATGCTCTGCAAATACAGGATTGCTACCTGTAGGGCGATGACAGTTGGAAGGATAATGGTACTCCCGTCTTGAACGCGTCACTGCATTGGGCGGCTCTGTTAGATCGGCAGTTGGGGTGAAACTCCCGTGATGCGGCTTAGCAGGCTGCAGCTTAGCGATGCATTTTTATCTAAACACAAATATCGATGGAGTAGATACTCCGGCAATCATAGAATATTAGCAGGGGGTGTTTTTTTGAAGCATCGTGAGTATATCTGTGATATGGATAGCAGTTTGGTGATTGATATAAAAAAACATACACAATTTATCCTGCACATTCAAAAGGCAATCCTAATGTCCTTAGAAGAAAAAAAGCTGATTACAAAGCAACAGAGAATCCAATGTGAAGAGATGCTGGGTAAACAATCATTACACGTATAGGAATATTTGTTTTTGTACATTCGACTTTTAATACCTTTTCACTTATGATAATTACAGCAGAAATACTGCTGAGAAAGGAGCTTTGCAGGATGAACCGATATGAGCGTTTATATCAAGAATTTCAGACGGAACATGGTAAAAAGCGTGTTGCGGCATATTGCCGTGTTTCCACAGACCATGAAGATCAGGCCAATTCTTTTGAAAGCCAGCAACGATATTTCCGTCAGTATATCGCCGCAAATCCCGATTGGGAGTTGTATGAAGTCTTTGCTGACGAAGGCATTTCCGGCACAAGTACGAAAAAACGAAGAGAATTCAATCGTATGATCGATTGTGCGAAAAATGGGGAAATCGATATTATTGTAACAAAGGAAATTTCCCGTTTTGCAAGAAACACACTGGACAGCATCTACTACACTCGTATTCTGAAGAAGCTGGGAATTGGCGTAATCTTCATGAATGACAATATCAACACCTTAGACGGTGATGCAGAACTCCGTCTTGCAATTCTATCCTCTATTGCTCAAGAAGAAAGTCGAAAGACCTCCGAACGGGTGAAATGGGGTCAGAAACGCCGCATGGAACAAGGTATCGTATTCGGCAGGAGCATGCTTGGTTACGATGTCAAAAATGGGAAAATGACCGTTAATGAGGAAGGTGCCCGCATTGTAAGACTAATTTTCCAAAAGTTTGTAACGGAGGGCAAAGGCACCCATGTAATTGCAAGAGAGCTTCGGGAAGAAGGAATCAAACCGATGAGGGTGAAGGAGTGGAGCAATACCGTGATCCTACGGGTGATCCGCAACGAGAAGTACTGCGGAGATCTTGTGCAGAAGAAGACTTATACACCTGACTTCTTATCTCATGAGAAGAAATATAATCGAGGTCAAGAAGAGTTTGTGATTCTAACAAATCATCATGAGCCGATTGTATCCAGAGAATTGTTTGAGGAAGCTAATCGTATCCTGGACTCTCGATCCCTGTCCCAGGAAAGTCTTGCAAAGCACAGCAATCGCTATCCTTTTTCCGGGAAAATTAAGTGTGGTCGTTGCGGTCAGAGTTATGTTGCAAGGTACAAAACCCGAAAGGACGGAAGCAAATACAAGGCATGGACTTGTTATCAGGCTCAGAAAAACGGAGGCCCCCATGTTGACCCTGCCGGTAATCATGTTGGTTGCACCTTTGAAAGTATACGTAATGAAGATGCGATTCACATTATGGCCCTGGTGACACAGACCCTAAGGCTTCATGAAACAACTATTGTTGAGAATCTAACTTCGATGATCCGTTCTGTTATCAACTGTAATACTTCCGATCACAGCTCTACGCAGCTTCAGGAGAAAAAAGCAGATTTGGAAAGTAAGAGACGGAAACTTTTAGATCTATATCTGTCCGGGGAACTTGATAAAACAGAGTATCTTTCCCTTCGTCAAATCTATGATGATGAAATTCAAGATGTAGAGCAAATCTTGGAAAGCAAAAAGCAAAAGCTCCTGCTGAAAGAAGAGCAAGAGCAGTTGATGTCATCCATTGAGACTACAATCCGAGAACTGATTAGCGGAGTAGAAGAGGAAGATGTCCTGTATAGGGAGTTGCTACAGAAAATGGTGGTCATCGACCGGGATCATATTGATGTATATTTGAATTTGCTTCCGGGAAAGTGGTCTTTTGCCATCGCAAAGGCCAATGGAACCGGTCGTAAAGTCAAAGGTCCCATTACCGATACACCTGTAGGGACCGAAGAGTTAGGGCATCTGGAGATGATAGGGGCAATTGTACACCAGTTGACTCGGAAACTGACGGACGACCAAAGAAAAGAAGCAGGGTTTGCACCGTATTTTGTTGATCATACCCAAGGAGTCTATCCTCAGGCTGCAGCAGGTGTTCCATGGTCAGCTGCTATGATGCAGGTGAAGGGAGATCCCATTACGGATCTGGCAGAGGATATGGCGGCAGAACAGAAAGCAAGAACCACCTATGATAATATTCTCCGGTTATCGGATGATCCTGATGTGAACGATGTAATTAAATTCCTGCGAGCAAGAGAAGTCGTTCATTTTCAGCGTTTCGGAGAGGCAATGGAGAAACTGAGAGAACACTTGAACCGCAAAAATATTTATTATATGAATCCTGCAGCGAAGTAAAAAATAGATAAAGAGATCCCTCTGCGGTAATGACATGAACATTACCACAGAGGGATTAGGTATTTATGGGAATGAATGGTCTATTATAAATAGTGGGACAAGAGTTCTTCTCTGGAATAGGGACTCAGGTCGGCGGGTGCAATATCGAACATGGTATAGCATCCGGTACAGCCACGGACTGCCATTCGCATGGCGGCACGGGCGCAGGCCAAAAGAACTGAGGCTGTAAATTCCGGATTGGAATCCAGAGTCAGACTATATTCGATTCGCTGTTGATGCTCTCGGCTTTGACCTGTGATTCCGGTGCAGATCACATGACCGCCATGGGGAAGACCACTATGATCTCGCTCCATTTCTTCTTTAGAAATGAAGGTTACGGTAGTATCATAGTCTGCGAAATAATTGGGCATGGATTTGATCTCTTTCTCAATACGGGACAGATCGGCTCCTTCGGAAGGAACTACAAAACAATGACGGGTATGCTTCTCACGGGTAGTGAGTTGGGGGCATTGACCCTGACGAACTGCATCCATAGCTTCCGGAACAGGAATGGTATACTGTCTGCAATCGGCTACTCCTTCAATACGACGGACGGCATCGGAATGCCCTTGGCTGACACCACGACCCCAGAAGGTATAAGTGGTACTCTGGGGTAGAATGGCAGAGGCATATATTCTGCTGAGAGAGAATAGTCCGGGATCCCAACCTCCGGAAATAATAGCAATATGGTTTGTGGTTTTTGCGATGGAATCTACCCGAGCATAATGCTCCGGTATTTTTGCATGAGTATCAAAGCTATCCACGACGTGGAAATGTTCTGCCAGTTCCGGTGTCATTGCAGGAAGATCGGAAGCACTACCACCGCAAAGGAGGAGAATTTGGATCCGATCTTTCCAATGTGTAATCTGAGATAGGGGGAGAATCGGTACATTATTAGAATGGATTCGAACTGTGGTGGGGTCGCGACGG
>JAZSAO010000120.1:0-3346 GCA_045601945.1 Faecousia sp.
ATGCAATCTACGACTCTTCACATCGTGCGTTGTAGTGTGCACCCTCCTCAATTCTATTTTACAAGAAAAGTTGCCGTTTGTCTGCACCCTTTCATTCCTATTTGTGCGGACGCAGAGCGGCCGAATGTTTGATTAGTATAAAAAGCAAGGACATTCTGCAAAGTTACCGAAACTGCAAAATAGAGGGGGTTATTTTGCGAAAGCAGTCATTTACTTCTTGTGGGTCGTATGGTAAGATATAAACACAAGGAGCCCGATGGGGAAATTTCCTTGGAATGATTTTGTATAAGGAGAGAATATGTAATGAAAAAACGGTTGTTGTCTATTTTGTTGGTTGTCTGTATGCTGTGCAGTGTTCTGCCTATGGGACTTGCTTCGGCTTCGGACATGAGTCCTTCCGGCAAATCCGGAGACGGGCTGACTTGGGAAGTGAACTTGGATTCCGGTGAACTGGTGATCTCCGGTACCGGCCCCATGCAGGACTATGACATGGAACCTGCCCCTTGGTACGAATATGCCGAAAATATTAAGACAGTGCGTATCATGGAAGGTGTTACATCTGTAGGTTCCTGGGCCTTTGAAGGCATGACCGAGATCACTGAGGTTGATCTCCCTAATACGGTTGAGACCATCGGTAGCCTTGCTTTCCTTGATTGTGTGAACTTAGTTACACTGAACCTTAAAGAAGGGTTAAAGAACATTCACTCACAGGCTTTTGAAAAGAGCGGTATGACGGTTGTTTCTTTGCCTGCATCTGTGGAACACATAGAAAATAATGCATTTGGCAGTTGCCCGAATTTGCAGAAGTTTGTGGTTGCGGAGGGCAATCCCTATTACTACACCGACGAAAACGGTGGACTGTATTTCCAAGAAGACGATGTGATTTCTCTGGTGCAGTGCCCTGCTTCCTTTGAAGGTGTGTACGAGATCTCTGAAGGAGTATATCAAATTTTCGGATGGGCATTCGCCGGCTGTACAGAACTCAGCGAGGTTGTGTTCCCTGAAAGTTTGAATTTCATTGGCGGATATGTTTTTAACGGCTGTAGTGCATTGACTCAGGTCGTACTCCCTGCTTCTGTTGAGTATATCGGCCAGAGTTTTGTGGATGACTGTAGCGCTCTGCAGAAGATCCTTGTGGCAGAGGATAATGAATATTTCTGCAATGATGCAGAGGGGGTTCTGTTCAACAAGGATATGACTGAACTGATCTGCTATCCTAACGGTCGCGGTGGACATTATGATATTCCTGAGGGCGTTATCACCATTGGGTATGCGGCCTTTATAGATTGCAGAGACATTACCTCTGTTTCCATGCCCGAGACTGTAGAGGCTATTCAGTACAATGCGTTCTTCGGTGCTTACAATCTGACTGAGATCAAGCTTCCTGAAAGTCTTAAGGAAATCGGAGGCAACGTTTTCACCATGACCGCCATTAAGGATATTGTGATCCCTGCCGGTGTAGAATATATTGGAGCCTATGCACTGGATTGTGGCCTTTGTGAGAAGGTCGTAGTGTTGAACCCCAATTGCGTGATCGAAGATAGAGATTCTACTCTGGGAAACGCCTCAATGACCAAGATTTACGCTCTGCCCGGCTCTACTGCAGAGACTTATGCACAGAATAACGGATTTACCTTTGTATCCCTGTCCGATTTTGATTGTGAGAACGGAAAGCACATTTTTGCAAATGCTGTTTGCGCTCTTTGCGGGGCATCTGCGGTAGAAGAAAATATCGCCATCTATCACTCTCTGGATCTATCCAATGATATCGCTATTAACTATATGGTTCATGAGTCCTATTTGAAGGGCAAGGACAGCTTCTACATGGAAGTGAATGTCCCTGCTTATGATGGATACAGCCAATCCTATCAATTGAACGGGGAGAAGCGTGGAGATTACTATTACTTCCCTCTGTACAGTATTACTGCGGTACAGATGAACGACATCTGCGAGGCAAAACTGGTCATGACCAAGGACGGCGTGGAAACCTACAGTGCGGTTGACTATTACAGCGTTGCCACCTACGCTTACAATCAGTTGAACAAGCCCGGTGCTCCCGAAGGTTTGAAGAAGGTCTGTGCAGAACTTCTGCGTTACGGTGCAACAGCACAGCTTTACAAGGAGTATCGTACAGATGCACTTGCAGACGAAAGACTTACGGAAGAACAAAAGAACGATCTTACGGATCTGTCTACGGTTACCTTCAACGATCATAACCGAAACGTTGAGGATGTGAAGGATCCTGTTGTAAAATGGGTCGGTGTCAGTCTGGATCTTCGTTCCAGAGTAACCCTCCGCTATATTGTGGACCTGACAGACTATACCGGATCCTTGGAGGATCTGCATCTGAACGTTAACTATACCGATATTCACGGAGGAGAATACTGGCGCGTCATTCCGAGACTCGAAGTTTTCGACGAAGAAAAAAATTGGTATGCTTTTGATGTAAGCTACTTCGGTCTGGCTGAAATGAGAACGGTGCTGACTGCACAGGTGTATGAGTCGGGCGCTCTGCCTGTGACTTGTAGCAAAGAATACAGCATCGACACATACTGCAACGGCAAGAGTGGTCTTCTCGGTGACCTCTGTGCCTCTATGATCGCTATGTCCGACAGCGTTGCCGATTTCTTCATCAACAAGTAACATATCGCATAAAGAAGCCGCTGTCCCTCGTATTTGAGGGACAGCGGTGATTTTTATGAACTTAGGCTTTGGAGGGGAAGTATTCTTCTACAAAGTCTACCTTTTCGACTTTGAAACTCTTACCGTTGAGGTATTCCAAGGCACCTGCATCGGTTGAGAAGGTAAAGGACAGCTTATAGGAATAGAGGGCCTGATAACGGCGGTCGAAATTCTTATTAAGCTTGCCGTATTTGCCATCACCCAAGAGGGGATGACCTGCGTGGGCGAATTGGGCACGGATCTGATGGGTACGACCTGTGACCAATTCACATTCTACCAAGGAAAGGCCGTTGCGACTATCCAGAACTTTGTATCGGGTTTCACAGCTTTTGGATCCTGCTTGGGGTTTGTCGGTGACGAAGACACGGTTTTTGGCAGCATCCTTAAAGAGATAGCCCTTCAGAACCCCTTCCCGGGGCTTGGGCGTTCCCTCCACAATGGCAAGATATCGTTTGTCCATTTCCCGATCTTTGATCTTCTGGTTCATGACCCGGAGCGCTTCGGCAGTTTTGGCAGCAATGACGATGCCACCGGTGTTACGGTCGATCCGATTACACAGGGCGGGGGTGAAGGAGTGCTCCTCACGGGGTCTCCATTCCCGTTTGGCATAAAGATAGGCTTGAATATGGTCGATGAGAGTTCTGCCGTATTCCGCACCGTCGTG
>JAZSAO010000121.1:0-7636 GCA_045601945.1 Faecousia sp.
TGCTCCTCGTCATAACTCTCATGTGACACAGTTTCATGTTCGGCTGTATTCCTCTTATCGGGAAGCATAACGATTTTCTTCCTGTGATGTACCGGTCGCTTGGGTTCACAGGGTTCGTGCTGTTCCACCTCATCCATAGTCATCTGGCGCGTTTCCATATCACTGTCGGCAGAACTTCTCTTGTCGAAACGACCACTCTTTTGCTCCATATACTCAGAAGGCGACATGGTTCTATCCCACTGTTTGTTCCCCTTCTCTTCCTCTTGCTTCAGCAGAGGAGGATCATCGACTTCCAAATCAAAGTCTCTCGTAGACTTTTTACGAGCCTGCTTTTCCTGATGCACCTGAACAATACGTTCCACAAATCGCTCAGACGGATCTTCTACCTCTCGTTTCACAGGTTTAGGATTACGCTTTTTCACTGCATTGACAACACCGGAGGGCGTAATACTGCGAGTTGCAAACCCACAACCAATTGCTCCAAGGGTCATAAAAATAATTGCTCCAACACGTCCGACGCATTTCGTTAAAAGTTCAGCAACAAAGCCGGGGATCATACCGCCGCTTCTCAAAACCAAAGCGTCTTTCCAAAGTTGAATCGGATTAAGGATATTATCCCTTTTATTAAACGCCGCAGCTATACTGTGGATTACACCGCAAAGTAATACCAACACAAAGAATCCGCACCATGTTCGCATACGGACAGGATATCCGTAACTCATAATCAAAATCAAGGCATTATATACCAGTAATGCCGGGAGAACAAATTTGCCAACAGGTCCAAACATTCCGGTAACGAATTGAGATAAAGGTCCGAGAATCAGCGTCCCTTTATTAAACCAACCTAAGATAATTACTAACGCCAAAGCGCAAAAAAACACACCCAGCCATACTCTCCGACTTTGTTTCTGCTCCTGACGCTGTCTTTCAAAAGCCTCTCTCTTTGCCTTAGCCGAGGATGGGGCATTGGACTGGGGTCTTTTCACATTTCTTTTTTGAGAAGAGTTTTGGCTCGATCCGGCGTTAGAACCGGTGGATGCCCTTTTGCCCGCTGCCTTGTTGGCTGTCGAAGTCGCCCTATGCGCCTGAGAGGTGCTTGATTTACCTGCCATATGATCCTCCTTTCAAAGAAAAACGACGCTATTATCCGTTTATAATAGCAATAATGAATACAATAGCGGCAGCATCAAAGCAATAATACATAAAGGATCTCAGCTTATTTTTCTTAACCATATTTCTAAAGGTTATCAGTGCTAAGAACGAAACAATTGCAGATACAACTGCTGCCACCAGCATGGATATCAGAGTGCGGCCATAAAAGTTGCCAAACAGAATTCCGCGAATCATATAAAACAAAACCGATACCACTTGGAAAACAAGGGTCATCATATATGTAAAGCGAATATTCAGTTCATCACTTAATCCTCTTGCTCTACCTACACACAGGGATGTACCAACAGACGACATTCCGGGAAACACTGATACCATACGGAAGAGTCCCATTAACAGCGTATCATGCAAATAAGTATCCCAAGGGCCTCGTTTTCCAACCGGTCCCCGCGTGCAGAAGAAAATCAAAAGTGCATTTATCACAAAAAATACTGTGATGTATTTCAGTTGGGTGATGCTCTCCGCCCTTCCCAAAAAAATAAAGGAAAACAGCATAGGAATTATGCCGATAATCGTAAGAAGGAATACACGAGTATTCAGAGCCTGTTCCTCTTGGCGCGCCTTTCTATGGTGAGGATGATTGCCTCTCATTCCTTGCAAGATCCGTCTCGATTCACGAGCCTCTCCATTGAATACCATGTACAATGCCAGAATGATACCCAAGGAAATCCCTGCCCGGACATAAGGTCCATCCCCACTGTATAGTGGAGAAAAATGGAATGTATTCTGTAGCAGTATACTATGTCCGGAGAATGAAATCGGCAATAGTTCCGTTAGTCCGCCAACAATTGCATAAATGATTGCTTCCCAAATCTTCAAATATACTCACCTTCTCTACTTATATTAGGGCGGATCGTTTGAGTGTATCCGTACCTATTTTTCTACATGATCGGAACAGTTTCCATATTGCCCCGATTGCATCTATCTATGTAAAGTGGAGGAGTATGCAAAACACCGTATTTCCGAGAGGCATACTCCCACACTACCATACATTTTAGTATTATATCACATAATTTCAGATTTTTCAAATATTTCTATCTATTTTCTTTCAATCATTCCTTCATTTTTTGAATCATTTCATGCAGAACCTCCAAAGCATTGTGGAGGGTCCCCAATTCGTCGATCAATCCGCTCTCCACAGCTTCACGACCGTAGACGATTGTCCCAACATCCGTTGCGATCTGTCCGGTTGCCATCATATATTTTAGAAAAGTTTCTTTTGATATTCTTGAATTAGAAGTCACAAAATCCGCGATTTGTTCCTGAATTCTCTGGAAATAATGGTAGGTCGCAGGCGCCCCTACCACAACGCCGCTCATCCTCACCGGATGAATCATCATACTTGCCGTAGGCGCAATCATGCTTTTTTTCGCCGATACAGCAAGCGGAATACCAATGGAGTGTCCCCCACCCAAAACAAGCGATACCGTAGGCTTTTTCATCCCCGCAATCAATTCGGAAATCGCAAGTCCTGCCTCAATATCGCCTCCCACGGTGTTTAACAGCAAAAGCAACCCATCAATTTCTTCACTTTCCTCGATCATTGCCAGCAGAGGCAGTACGTGCTCATATTTTGTTGTTTTCACTGTTTCCGGAGCAGCTTGATGACCTTCAATCTGTCCTATAATGGTAAGAATATATATATTTCCTTTTTTTGATTTGGTGCAACCTCCACCTAAATCTTCGATTGTTGAAATCTTATCATGCTTTTCATGATTTTCCATTGTATTATCTCCCCTATTACTTGATTACATCATTATAACCGGATAGATCTGATATATTCTCAGAAAATCAACAGTTTCCTATTGGCTTTTTTTCCATTCTGTGTTATAATAGATGAAATTCTATATAAGGAGATTTATTATGCGTTTTTCTTACAAAACACAGGGCGTTTGTGCCTCTAAGATCGAATTCGACATCAACGGAGATGTTGTAGACAACATTTGCTTTATCGGCGGTTGCAACGGCAATACCCAAGGAGTTTCTAAACTCGCCAACGGTCGCAAGATCGATGAGGTCATCTCTCTGCTGGAAGGTATTCGTTGTGGCTTTAAGAGTACATCCTGCCCCGATCAGTTGGCACAAGCTCTCAAGGAAGCAAAAGCGAAGTGCTGATCCGAGGATCCAAATCTCGATTCCAATCATATTAAGCAAAACACACGGTAGGGATATGAGTTCCTACCGTGTGTTTCATTATAAATCAATTTAACAGTTCACAAACCAAAGCGGTATAGGCAATGGGATCTTCAATAGAAAGGCCGGCAATCAAAAGGCCCTGATTGTACAGAACCTCTGCATATTTTTCCGCCTTTTCTTTCTGTGTGTCCATATAATCTCTCATGGCAATCACAGCGGTATGATTGGGATTCAACTGCAAGATTCTACCACAATGGAAATCCTGATCGGGATTCATAGCCTTGAAATACTTTTCCATTTCAAAACTCATACCACCTTCGGGAATCATGGTAACAGCATGGTCTCCCAACTGTGCCAAGATCTGCACATCGGCGATCTTCTCTCCCAAGTATTCCTTCAGGAAGTCAATGCACTTCTGCCATTCTTCCGCAGTAGCCGCTGCCTGCTTCTTTTCTTCTTCCGTCTCCAGTTCCAGTTCATCTGTCAAAATATTACGGAACTCCTTCTCGTCATAGCTACGCAAGGTCTGGGGAATAAATTCATCTACCTGTTCTTCCAAACACAGTACATCAAATCCACGATTTATAATGCTTCGAGTCTGGGGCAGATTTGCTGCATTTTCACCGCTGACATAATAAATATACTTCTGAGACTCCGGCATCTTTGCCACATAATCCTTGATGGGAATCAAAGTACCTTCTTTAACAGAACGCAGACGGATCAGATCCTGAAGAAGATCCTTTTTCATGCCAAACTCAGAAACGAGACCAAACTTCAATTGACGGCCAAAGGCTGCATAGAACTTTTCATAAGTATCAGCCTCATTTTCCTGCATCTTTTGCAGTTCAGCCTTGATCTTCTTCTCCACATTGGTGGCAATCACCTTCAGTTCTCTGGTGTGCTGCAACATCTCTCGGCTGATATTAAGACTCAGATCCTGCGTATCCACAACACCTCGGACAAAACGGAAATGCTCAGGAAGAATATCCTCGCAGTTTTCCATGATCAGCACACCGGAAGAGTACAGCTTCAAGCCGGATTTATATTCCTTAGTATAGAAATTATAGGGCGTATTTGCAGGGATAAACAATAATGCTTTGTACGTTACCGCACCTTCGACGCCATAATGGATGGTGTGAAGGGGTGCTTCAAAGTCAGAAAACTGCTCTTTGTAGAACATTTCGTACTCTTCTGCCGTGATGTCCTTCTTATTCTTCTGCCACAGAGGGAGACGGGAGTTTAAAGTATCCTCTCCCAAAACAATGGGATAGCGAATAAAGTCGGAATACTTATGAACAAGATTTCTCAAAGTATATTCCTTCAGATATTCGTCCATATCTTCCTTTAAGGTCAAAATGATCGTCGTACCTGCAGAATCCTTCTCACAGGTGGTAATCGTATAGCCATCTGCTCCGGTGGATTCCCAGCAGAACGCTTCCTCCGCTCCATAAGCCTTGGAAATCACTGTAACCTTAGCCGCTACCATAAATGCAGAGTAGAATCCAACACCAAATTGGCCGATAATGTCGATGCCTTCCTGCTGTTCCATCTCTGTTTTGAATTTCAAGCTACCGCTGTGGGCGATCGTACCCAGATTCTCTTCCATTTCAGCTTTGCTCATACCAATTCCATTATCGCTAATGGTAAGAGTGCGCGCCTCTTCATCCGTTTGCAGTGTAATGGCAAACTCACTCTGATTCAAACCAACATTTTCATCCGTAAGTGCCAAATAGGCAAGTTTGTCAATCGCATCGGATGCATTGGAGATCAGTTCTCTAAGAAAGATCTCCCGATTGGTATAAATAGAATTGATCATTAAATCCAGCAAGCGTTTTGACTCCGCCTTAAACTGTTTTTTTGCCATGATTTATGCTCCTTATTTCCATAAAATAATAATCTTGGCACTCTCTTGCAGCAAGTGCTAAAACATATTATAACAAGATTTTTGTATTTTTCAAGTCCTATTCTAAAAATTCACATCTTGTTTACAAGATATTTTTCATAAAACAAACCGACTCTGATCATAATCTCAGAGTCGGTTTCATGGTTCAACTGATCCGTAACGGTTCTCTTTCACGGAGGAGATATATCTGGAAACTATAACAAATTTCTCACAATCCCAAAAAGGAGAAAGCCTGTCGCCCACAAAATCGCAACCCATGGGCGAAAGAATGTCCTACTGAATTTTCCGGCAAAGACATTGTTGCAAAAGCATGAGATATGGAGCATAACCAAGCCGATCAACATCACACAACCGGATATCATAAAATAGAGATTCATAGAAAAAGCTTCTAATAATTTCCCTTGAAATACCAGTGCAACCGCTCGCGTACCACCACAAGCCGGACACAAGTATCCCATCTTCTGAACCCAGCAGTCAAAAGGGAAAGCAAGAAGCATCTTGCAAATAAACGGAGCAAGGATCCCTGAGACCAGCAAACATCCGTCTAAAATCAAAATGCTTCTTCTCCCAATTAAGGGCTTTTCATATATCCTTATTTCCTGTGAAAAATCTTCACTCCGCATCAATAGTAGAAGTTGGTAGTACCGGATAACTCCTGAACAACAGCGCCAACCAGACCCAAAATGTACAAGCCACCGATTACAATGCCAATGATGGAGCAAATCAGTCCGGCAATACCAAGACCACTCTTCTTCCCTGCCTTACCGGACTTAGAAATAGAAACAATACCAAAAATCATACCCACCAGAGCAACAATTGCCGGGAATACAGGGATGCAGAACAATGCCAAAGAAATAATGCCAAGGATCAAAGATGCGATACCGGCGCCCTTACCGGGAGTACCTTCGGATTCCACCTGCCGGAATGCGGGAGCCTGCATTTCAGGAGTCTGAGAATAAGACTCTTGTGGCGTGTAGGGCTGGTAATTTGTCTGATTCAGAGGAGTCTCACTTGTAGGCTGCTTTAACGGAGTGCCACAGGATGTACAAGTCTGAGTTCCATCCGGGTTGAAATTGCCGCAATTCGTACAAAACATACGATCATCTCCTATCTTAAATTTTAGTATACTATATCATGTTATGGTGCGAATGTCAATGACATATTCCGACGGGAAATCCAAACGATGACAATTTTCGAATATTAACCTCTACCCCTGAAAGCAAGATATTCGTCATAGGTTCCGCTACGATCGCAAATAGAACCATCGGATTTAAATTCAATAATTCGATTCGCTACGGATTGCAGTAATTCATGATCATGGCTGGCAAACAGAACATTCCCCGGGAAGGCAATCATACCCTTATTGACAGCTTGAATGGATTCCATATCCAAATGGTTGGTAGGCTGATCCAGTAAGATCACATTCGCTCCGGACAGCATCATTCTGGAAAGCATACAGCGAACCTTTTCGCCACCGGAAAGAACATGAACAGGCTTAAAAACATCTTCTCCGGAGAAAAGCATCCGTCCTAAGAAGCCGCGAAGATATACATCGTCCTTCTTTGCAGAATACTGTCTGAGCCAATCCACAAGACTATCTGTGCACCCCTCAAAATACTCTGTATTGTCCTTAGGGAAATAACTCTGAGAGGTGGAAACACCCCATTTTACCGTTCCCTCATCAGGTTCCAATTCTCCCATGAGAATCTTGAACATAGTGGTCTGTGCTAATTCATTCTCGCCAATGAAAGCGATCTTGTCATTCTTATTTACAGTGAAGGAAACTTTATCCAACAACTTTACTCCGTCTACAGTTTTGGATACTTCCGTTACAAAAAGAATATCCTTTCCTACTTCACGTTCTCGCGTAAAACCGACAAACGGATACCTTCTGGTAGAAGCAGGTAGTTCCTCAACAGACAGTTTATCCAGCAACCGACGTCTTGCGGTAGCTTGCTTACTCTTAGCCTTATTAGCGGAGAAACGAGAGATAAACTCTTGCAGTTCTGCGATCTTTTCCTCGTTGCGTTTATTCTTATTGCGAATAAGGGTCTGCATCAGCTGAGAGGATTCATACCAGAAATCATAGTTACCCACATACATCTTGACCTTACCATAGTCAAAGTCGCAGATATGGCTGCAAACTGTGTTCAAAAAGTGTCTGTCGTGGCTAACAACAATAATGGTACCCTTTTCTTCATAATTCAAAATAAAGTCTTCCAACCATGTAATAGACTCAATATCCAAGTTATTAGTAGGCTCGTCCAACAGAATAATTTCCGGTTCACCAAACAAAGCTTGCGCCAGAAGAACCTTAACCTTCAGTCTACCGTCCGTGTCGGCCATAAGATCCTGATGCATTTCCACCGGGATCCCCAAGCCTTGAAGGATACGACTGGCATCAGACTCTGCTTCCCAACCGTTCAT
>JAZSAO010000122.1:0-3316 GCA_045601945.1 Faecousia sp.
TATCGCTTGACTTTTTCAAGGTTACCCTTGACATCGCCACCCAAAGGTGCGCAGATATACACCTTTTTCATCATGCTTAATCCTCATCGTCCTTCTTTCGCTTGATGCCGATGATGATCGTAGCAACCAAACCGCCAAGGGCAATTGCACCGAGGCCAATCCAGAAGCCAAGGTTAGAGTTATCACCGGTCTGAGGAATGTCGGGGGCAGGGATTTTCTCGTTGGTTACACATGCTTTGATGATCTGACCGTCTTCGGTAATCTCAAACGGATGCTCATCGGTATTGGCTACATATCCTTCGAGAGGATCAAATTCAGAATAGGTGTATTTTCCGTAACGGAGGGTAAACTTAGCAATTCCGTTCTCATCGGTATATCCTTCGATTACAGTATTGCCTTCCTCATCCTTGATACGGAAACCGACACCGGCAAGAGGCTTGCCATCTGCAATGTCGGTTTTTGTCAGTTCGAGTTCTCCAACGATAGGCTTGTTTGCGAAGCCAACGCCAGCCTTATTTTCGACCGTAATGGTTTCACCATCGTTGCGAATTTCGAAATAATGATAGGTATCGTCCTTTACGAAACCTACAGGGGCAGTTTCTTCATACAAGAAGTAACCACCAAAACGGACACCTTCAGCCAAATAAACACCAAGCTCGGTTTCGCTAAGAGCGACCACGAAGGTATCAACTTCTGCGTTAAATTCACCGTTGTTGTCGGTGTCAGCATAGACATGGAATACAGCACCGGTCAGTTTATTCTCGGGATATTCCTCGTCCACCTTGGTGGTAGTAACATTACCCTTGATAGGCTGATTGGTAAATCCAACGCCGGCCTCGTTTCCTACGACAACGGTTTCTCCGTCATTTCTGATTTCGAAATAGTAATAGCCATCATCCTTGAGGAAGCCTTCGGGAGCAACCTTTTCGTACAGGAAGTAACCGTTATAGCGGAGGTTATCCATTGTATAGACACCGTTTTCGCCTTCGGTCATTTCACCTACAAGCAGGTCGATCTCTGCATCGAATTCCTGATTGCCATCCACATCCACGAAGATTTCGAAGATGGCGCCGCCGAGCGTATTCTCGGGATACTCCTTATCGACCTTGGTGGTCTTGACTGTACCGGTAATGAATTCATTTTCGATAGTAATCTCCACGACCTGCTCATGCTCGGAAACGGTAACCGCATAGCTGTTTTCGTTCAATACGAAAGCCGGTGCTGCCTTGATCTCGCGCACGATCCATCTGCCGAAAGGTACATTCTCAAAGTGGAAGACACCAATCTCATTGGACTCGCAGGTAAGAATTGCGGTTTCCTCCGTAAACTCAGTTTCGTTCTCCGCAAATAAGCCAAAGAGTGCGCCACAGATGGCAAAGCCATCCTCATCAAGCTTCTTGCCCACAATGCTGCCACGGATCATCTCATTTTCGATGGCATTGCCGTCATTAATTTTCTTTCTGACGGTGTCGGTGTCCTGGCCTTCATAATCGAAGGTCACCTCATAGATGAGGTCGGAGAGGATATAGTGGCTGTCGGTTGCATATTCCTTCACATATACCTTTGCGCCTACGGGCAAATCGGTTTTAAAGGAAATCTTACCGTCTGTATCACAGGCTTCAATCTCAATAAGCGCATCCTTGGGGATAGTCTTACCGTCTTCGGCAGTCAGATCCTCGGCTGCATAGAGCGCAAACTGGACACGGGAGATTTCATCGCCATTACCGATATTGAATACATCGTCCTTCTCGAGAGACTTAGACAGGTCAATCGTGACCTTCTGTCGCTCGTTATAGAACGATGTGGAGGTTGTGGTGACTTTTACATTTTCACCTGCATAGGTCAGTTCTACATCCACAGGCTTCGTGTTCAGCACCATGCCGTGGGGAGCAGTAACTTCCTTAACGGTAAACTTGCCAAGATAGAGAGGTTCGGTTGTTGCCCTGCCATCTGCATCCGTGGTAACGGTCGCAACAACCTGTCCCTTGGTATAACGGATTGTGCCGTCCAGGGTTACGATATCCTCGGCTGCGGTAATTTCATATACTGCACCTGCCAAGCCTTTCACTTCATACACGGGCTGGTAGATGCCTTCGTTTTCACGGACGGAGGAGAATACCTCACCGGTCTTTTCAATGGTGATCGTGCCTTTCTGTGCGATATTTGACTTGACTACGGTTACAATATCGGTCGAGCCGTCCACCTTGAATGCTACAGGATCGCTGTCGAGTACATAACCATAGCAGGTGTTCTGCTCAATGATTTCATAATTTCCGTAAGGAAGCGGAGCAGGGAGCATCAACTTGCCGGTGCTATCGGTGTAGTACACCTCAATATCCACGGGAGTGGGATAGTTTACACGCTGAATAACATATTCGCCAGTGTCAGTATTACGAACCTTAAAGCCGATTCCGGCAGCAGGGATGATGTTGCCTGTTTCGATGTCTTTCTTGACAATTTCGATTTCCGCTTCGAAAGTGGCGTTGTTAATGAGATAGCGGTAGGTTTCGCCATCTGCGTTAATATTCACATCAAATGCCGGCATCATTTCTTTGCCTTCCCAACCATCGATCTGCTCTACGACATAAGTGCCGTAGGGAAGCCATGCGGTTTCAGCAAAGCCGAACTCATCGCAGAAAAGAATTGCTCTTTCTTTTTCTTCTGCGTTGTCGTAAGATCCTGCGCTCTTGAGGTAAACAGCAAATACTGCACCTTCCTCGGGGGTTTCGATTTTGGTGCTACCATCATCACAATGCTTGATAATGGCGATTTTGCCACGAACGATTGCTTCGTATACATCCACATACTCGGTGTTCAGTTCTACAGTATACTCGTAGGCGGAACAGTCGATATAGTATCTCGTATCATCAAGCAAATAGCCTTCGCTCGGGGTGATCTCCTGTAAATACCAATTGTCACCGCAGACATAGTAATCGGTCAAGAAATAACCGTTTTTGTCTGTCGTGTAGGTATCTACAAGGACTCCGTTGTTATAGAGGCCATAGACCGCACCTTCCAGGGTTGCATCACCCTGGGTTACACCATAAGGCCAACCGTATTCATTGACCATCTGATCGGAGTCGACTGCGAGAGACATCGGGACAGCAGAAACAGGCACGAGCCCACCGCTTTCCTCGTCCTCGGGATCGCCCCAGAACAGATATCCATCCACCTTAAAGACATCAACACGGAATTTCTTGAGGATATTCTCGAATGTCTTGTTGGTCACTTCATTCCATGCGATATCCGCAGTCTGCTTTGCAGGGACAACATAGCGAATGTTAGTGTTGACTTCCTCGAGAGTGTATCCTTCACC
>JAZSAO010000123.1:0-3051 GCA_045601945.1 Faecousia sp.
TGTCAACACAAGAAAGTACCGCCCCGCAGGGAGCAAAGTATGAGCGAGTGCAAGACCGCTTCCTTTTTCCTATTCTCGATCGTGGATACCATGCCGTAACCCCACTTCTCTGCCTACTACGAAATTTTCACAAAATTGGGACCCCCTACTGCCCTCTCCGCCGCAGTCGCGGCACCTCTCCCATTGGAGAGGCAAGGGCCTTTACCAGCTTGGTGACAGTTCGATAAACGATAATTTGCAAAAATATCTGTTCCATATGACATGATTTCCGGGAAAATGGGGATACTACAAGAAGAAAAGGGGTGAACAGATGCAAACGTTTCAGTTAAAGACCCAACTGTGTTTTGGGGATGATGCTTTGCAGGCTTTGGGGACATTGGCGGGAAAGCGGTTTTTTATTGTAACGGATCCTTACTTTGTAAAAGACGGCACCGCGCGACGGGTGGCGGCTCTGTGCAATGGGGAGACAGAGATCTTCCATCGGGTACAGCCGGATCCACCCTTGTCTACAGTGGCAGAGGGTCTTGCCCTGATGCAGACCTTTGGGGCAGATACTCTCATTGCTTTAGGCGGCGGCAGTGCCATTGACTGTGCCAAGGGCATGGTTTCCATAGGGGAGAACAGACCTTTTTTTGTTGCCATTCCTACTACTTCCGGTACAGGTTCAGAGGTAACCGCCTTCTCTATTTTGACCCATGAGGGGGTAAAACATCCCCTTGTAGAACCATCTATCCGCCCGGATCTGGCAATTCTGGATGACAGCCTTTTGGAAAACCTGCCACCTGCCCTCATAGCAGACGGAGGCATGGATGTGATCGCCCACTGTGTAGAGGCTGTTGTGGCAAGAAATGCCACCGCCTTTAGCCAAAGTCTGGCAGTTACAGCCTTTCATACAGCTATGAAGTTTCTTCTCCCATCCTTTGAAGGAGATAAGAAAGTCCGTGGAGAACTTCACTGCGCCGCCACTATGGCAGGGATCGCCTTTGACCATGCGGGATTGGGTCTTTGCCATGCTCTGTCCCATGCTCTGGGTGGTAGATTCCACCTGCCCCACGGTAGACTCAATGCCATCCTTCTGCCTCATGTCATGACCTACAACCGAGAGGTTTGCTCCTACAGTATCTTGGGAGAAAATCCTGTTTTTGCCGTGAGCCGCCTATGCAGAAGACTCCACCTTCCTCGCACCTTGGGCGATGCCGGCATCAAGGCAACAGATGTTTTGGATCATATGGATAGCCTTTGCAAAGCGGCTCTTGCAGATCCTTGTTGTGCTACCAATCCCCGTGTTCCCACTATGTCGGATTGCAAGTCTCTTTTGAGGGCCTGCCTATGAAGGAAAGCCTCCTGTCTGTAGGTATTGATGTGGGAACCAGTACCACCCAACTGGTATTCTCCCGTTTGGAAATTCAAAACGAAGCCAATGCCTTCTCCGTTCCCGATTTTACCATTGGGGAAAAACAGGTGCTCTATCGTAGTGAGGTTCACTTTACACCACTCCTTTCCGAAGAGGTTATTGATGTCCAAGGCCTTCGGGACATTGTAGACAGGGAATATGGCCATGCCGGCGTAGAGAAATCCCAAGTCCAAACGGGCGCGGTGATCATTACCGGAGAAACCGCCCGAAAAGAAAATGCACGTGAGGTACTCAATGCCTTATCCGGCTATGCCGGAGACTTTGTGGTAGCTACCGCAGGCCCTGCCTTGGAAAGTGTTCTGGCAGGGAAGGGCTCCGGAGCCGCAGACTACTCCCGGAAAAACCGTTGTGCCGTAGTGAATTTGGACATCGGCGGAGGAACTACGAACTTTGCTCTCTTTGACAATGGGGAACTACGGGATACAGGCTGTCTCAATGTAGGGGGACGGCTTATGAAATTCCGGGAAGGGAGATGTATCTATCTTTCTCCTGTTCTTAGACCCTATTTTACTATGGACTCTCCGCCGGAGGAGGTAGCCCAATTCCTGACAGAGATCTTGGAGGAAGCTTTGGGACTCCGTTCGGGAGAGCGGTACTTGCATTTTATTACAGATAAATTATGTAAACCTGCAGAATTCCTGTCTTTTTCAGGTGGGGTGGCAGATCTGATCGAAAGGAGCCCCTCGGATCCCTATGCCTATGGGGATCTGGGCGTCCTTTTGGGAAAGGCCATCCGCGGCTCTGCGCTATGGCAGGAAGGGAACCATATTCCCACCGGAGAAACCATTCGGGCAACAGTTATGGGAGCAGGATTACACACTACAGAACTGTCGGGAAGCACCATTTTCTATCGAAATATGAACTTTCCTTTGAAAAATCTCCCGGTAGCTTCTTTGAACGGAGAGGATGAGAATCTTCCCCAAGAGGAACTGATCCCCAAAATCCGAGAAAGCCTTGATCGTATGGCGCCGGGGGACAGCCCTTGCGTTCTGTCCATGAAAGGTTTGCGGAACCCTAAATTTTCAGAATTATGTAAACTTGCAGATGCGGTTGCCCTGTCTACAGAGGAACGGTCGGCTCTATTCCTTTCTCTGGAACGGGATATGGGAAAAGCACTGGGGCAGGCCATCCACAGCTTAGTCCCCCATAAGCCTCTCCTATGTCTGGACGGCCTACGCCTGCCGGACAGTGCCTATCTGGATGTAGGCACCCCCATAGCCGGAGGCAGTGTCCTGCCGGTAGTGATAAAGACCCTTGTGTTGTAAGATATGGACAACTTTCAACTTAACAAAGGATGTGTTTGATTTGAACTTAAAGACTCGGCTGTTTGGGAAGGTCTACGCCTTTCGGGATGTAAAGGATCTCCTTGCCAAGGCCAACGAGGAAAAGTCCGGGGATCGTTTAGCCGGAATTGCCGCAGAGAGTGATGAGGAGCGAGTGGCGGCAAAGATCGTTCTTGCTGATTTGCCGCTTCACGTTCTTAGGGAAAACCCTGTAGTTCCTTACGAAAACGATGAGGTTACTCGGATCATTCAGGACGATCTCAACGAACCGATTTACAATTCTATCAGGAATATGACCGTAGGGGAATTTCGGGAATGGCTTCTTTCCGAAACCACCACTACGGCTGAGATCCA
>JAZSAO010000124.1:0-3086 GCA_045601945.1 Faecousia sp.
GGACTCCTCTCCCGGCGCTACGCTCTTGTCGTTGTCTTGTTTCTTGTCGATTTTTGTGTCCCTTCGGGACGAACAGGATTGTAAATTTTCGTTTGTCGATCCGGTTTAAGTTCGTAACCGCCCTTGCCTCTCCAATGGGAGAGGTGCCGCGACTGCGGCGGAGAGGGCAGTAAGGATTCCTAATTTTGTACCGATTTCGTAGTAGGCAGAGAACTGTTTGCCGAGTGTGTCGTAGTAGGCAGGGAAGCGTGGTGTTTTCCACACCGAAACTTATCCCTCATCACTTATGATACTGTTTCTAGATAAAATGGTTAGAAAGCCATTTTATCGCAGGATAAATATCCTGCACCGCCTTAGGCGGAAGAAACAGTATTACAGGTTATTTCTTGGCGGCCACGCCGCCATGCCGCTTATTAGCGGCATAATAAAACGGTCAATCCGTTTTATTAGAAATAAGTATAAAAATCGCCGACAGATGGTACTTTCATCATCTGTCGGGGGTAAATTTGAGATTTATGGTAAGATATGGGAGAAACTTATTCCTCTGCGGATGCCTTGAATTTGATCTTGTTTTCCGCGCAGTATTCCATTACCAGATCATCGCCGATCTGGGTCAGAACAACTTTTGGGCAAGCCTTAAAGGCATCCGATGCGATCTTCTCCACGGTGGAGGGGAAGGTTACGGTGCGGAGATTGGTGCATCCTCGGAATGCTTCTGCATCTACCGTGGTCAGACCTTCGGGCAAGACCACGGTACGGATGGCGGTGCAACCTGCAAAGGCATTGGCATCAATTTTCTTATTGTTCTCTGTCAAACGGAGGGTCTGGAGGGCAGTACAGCCGGCAAAGGCACTCTCACCTATGTTACCGCTACCGTTGGCAAAGGAAACGAAGCGAAGGGCGGTGCAGTTTTCAAAGGCACTGTTGCCCAGCTTTTCTACAGCTTTCGGAATGGAGATCTTTGTCAAAGCGCGGCAGCCGGTAAAGGCGCCGTCCCAAATGGAATGGACACTGGTGGGAATGGTTACGCTTTCTAAAGCGGTGCAGTCTGCAAAGGCGTTTTCTTCGATTTCTTCCACACCCTTACGGATCACGACCTTTTTAGCGGCGGTACAGCCGGAGAAAGCATTCTCGCCCAGAATCTTAATGCCCTTGGGGATCTCGATTTTGGGATCAGTTTCTTCTCCTTCTTCTCTCTCTGCCTTTTGGGATTCCAGCGACAGGAGGGAGGTACAATTACGGAATGCATTGGCATCCAGACGGAGGAGATTCTTGGGAAGGACTACGCTTTCCAAAGCGGGGCAATCGGCAAAGGCCCCTGCCCAGATTTCCGTAAGATTCTGGGGAAGAACAACGTGGCGCAGGCTTTCGCAACCGCAGAAAGCATGGGAACCGATCTTCCGTACCCAATCGGGAATGGGGTTAAGGTTACCGTCTTCGTCAAAAGCCCGTTCCTCATCGCAACGGATCAGGGTATCTTCCATAAAATAGAAGCCGTTTTCTTCCCGTACACAGGGACAATCGGAGAAAACTTCCGGTGTTTCCAGTTCGTATGCCATAGGCAGGGACAGGTCAGTCATACCGACACAGCCCTCAAAGGCGAGGGATCCAATGGTAACTCTGCGGCAACGCAGATCCAAGCTACGCAGACGAGCGCAATCCTTAAATACCGCTCTGCCCAAAATACGGACGGAGGGAGGAACGATCAGTTCCTGCAGGGACCAGCAATGCTCAAAGGCGGAAGACCCGATGGTTTCCAGTTCGCCGGGAAGAACGATGTCGCGCAGGCTGGTGCAACGCTGGAATACGCAAGCACCCAAATGCTCTAACTGGGTGGGAAGCTTGACCTTTTTCAGGTTGGAGCAGCTGCGGAATGCGCCGGTACCCAGTTCTGTGAGACTTTCGGGGAGGGCGATTTCTTTCAGACCGATACAGCCTTGGAAAGAAGAAGGACCAAGGGTTCTGACACCGTCTTGTACATTCAGGGTCACAAGTGCCAGACAATCTGCGAAACAACTGTCCCCAACGATTTCTGCAGTTTTGGGGATAGAGATCATGGTGAGAGAAGAACAGCCACGGAAGCATTCTTCCGTCAGTTCTGTCAGACTTTGGGGAAGACCGATGATTTTTAAGGAAGAGCAACCATAGAAACCACGAGTACCGATATAGGTAGTGGTCTTGGGAATATTCACGGATTCCAGCTTGGAACAGCCTTCGAACGCGCCCTTACCGATGGTCAGCAGACCTTCCGGAAGGACGACTTTTTTAAGGTCGGTGCGGTTGCGGTAGGCATATTCGGGGATCTCCTCGGTGCCTTCCGGCAGGATCAGGGTGCCTTCTTCCGGTTCTTCCGCTTCTGCCTCTTCTACGGAGGATTCAGCCTCTATGTAGTGAGGAGAAACAAGGGAAGTGCATCCGTCAAAAGCATTCTCTGCGATGACGGCCTCTTTGGGAAGGGTCAAATCGGCAAGCTTGGTGCAACCTGCGAAAGCGGAAAAATTCACGTATTCCAAAGTCGAGGGAAGAATGACCTCAGTCAGTTCGGCACAGTTGGCAAATGCCTCTACGCCGATGCGGAGCAGACCCTTGGGCAGGGTAATGGAACGGAGGGTGGTATTTTCTGCAAAGGCACCCCAGCCGATGGCGCAGATCTCGTCGGTAATGACCAGATGCTCATCCCTACCGTTGTATTTCTGAAGTACACCCTCCAGAATATCAAATTTAGACTGATTTAAGCTCATGTATTTGCCTCCTTCTGTCTCTAAATATCAAAATTTATACTACACTATATTATAACACATAAATTTATAAATGTACAGAACAAAGTAAGGAAATCTATAAATTTTTCCCGAATGCCCCATCTGTTGATCGAGCCGATGGCTCGTAATGAATAATGAAGTCGCGTTGCTGATGAATAATGAATAATGAATAATTGATGTGTGGCTACGCCACGGATTGAAATAGGGCTCCGCCCATGTTGTACCATCAAATCACTGTCTGTCGCACTGGTTACCAAATTAGAATCAGCCCTTGCCTCTCCAATGGGAGAGGTGCCCAAAGGGCGGAGAGGGCAGTAGGGATTACCC
>JAZSAO010000125.1:0-5171 GCA_045601945.1 Faecousia sp.
AACGATCTTGTCGATATCCTCGCCGTAAACACGGAAGGCACCGTGCTGCTGCATGGTATTCATAAGAGCATCGGCAATGGAATTGACCATGAAGACTTCCTTCTCAGCAACGCAGAGAACATTGTTGTCGAAGCTTGCACCGTCTACAATGTGCTTTGCAGTCTGGGGGATGTCTGCGGTCTCGTCAACGATAACGGGGGGATTGCCGGGGCCTGCGGCAACGCACTTCTTGCCGGACTTCATAGCGACCTCAACAACAGCCTCGCCGCCGGTAACTGCCAGCATCTTAATGGCCTTATGGGTCATAATGACCTTAGAGGTTTCCATGGTGGGCTCCTTGGGAGCGGTGATCAGGCCGTTGGGGCCGCCTGCGGCGATAATAGCGTTGTTCAGCAGTTCCATAGCTCTCTGAGAGGAACGCTTTGCAGCAGGATGGGGGTTGTAAACAACAGCGTTACCTGCGGCGATCATGCTGATGGAGTTGTTAATGACCGTTGCGGTGGGGTTGGTAGAGGGAGTGATCGCACCGATGACACCGTAAGGTGCGGTCTCTACCAGAGTCAGGCCGTCATCGCCACTGAATGCGGTGGGATGCAGATCCTCGATGCCGGGGGTCTTGTTGGCAGCCAGCAAATTCTTGGCGATCTTGTGGTGAACCTTGCCGTAGCCGGTTTCCTCATGAGCCATGATAGAAAGCTCTTCGGCATGGGCACGGGCGGTCTGACGCATAGCTTCGATCAGCTTGCCTCTTTCCTCCAGACTCATGTCCATAAGCTTCTGCTGGGCACGGATGGCAGTGTCGATGGCGTCATGGACATCATCAAACAGGCACTGCCCGTTTCCTGCAGGGGCACAGCAAGTACCACCTAAGATGCTGCTGCGGGTCTGCTCGGCGATTTGTCGGATTTGTTCTTTTGTCAATGCCATACGCTAACCTCAACTTTCTTGAGTAAATTTTTCAAAAATACGGCGTCCGTTTACATCTACGGAGTCGATAATTGCTACAATAGACTGGTCAACGGGCTTGTTCTCCGTTGCGGCGGTCTGACGGGAGGAACTACCGCCACAGAGCATGACGACCTCACCCTCACCGGCACCTACTGCATCGATGGCTACGATGAGTCCGCCTTTTTCTTCCCATGTTTCAATGTCAATGGGCTTGACGATCAGCATCTTGAGACCCTGTAACTTTTCGGCCTTGTTGGTGCTGACGACGGTACCCTTAACTCTACCTAAATTCATACGCATTCTCCTTCGTACTGAACGATTACATCATGAACTGCCAGTGCATCCCGTGCCGCAGGGGTAATAATGGCGCCCACACGACAGCAGATGGTCTTATCCGACCGCTCTGCCGCTGCCAGAACATCTGCCTCTGTGACCAAGCTTTCCCCAATGACCTTTGCCGCATCCCCGGTGTAGTAGGGGCTGACGGTAACGCCCATATCCTTTAGGGTATCCAAGGCGGAGCTGACCCCTTCTAAGAAGGTGTTCCGCTTAAATCTTGGGGGTTCAAAGTCCAGATACAGCCGTACATCCTTCCGCCACAGCACACTGCGGATCACAAGATATGACAAGAAATCCTTGTCATTTCCATCTGCGATCTCCTGTAGCTGCTCCAAACGGGGTGCAATGAGGATCACGGTCTTTGCCTTTGTGATCTGCTCCATGATCTGTACCTCGGACATGGCGCCTGCATAAAGGGCGTGGGGCAGTTCACAGCTTTCCCGGAAACAGAGGGGGGTATAGCCCTCTCCGAACTGTGCCTTTAGCAAGGACTTCAGTTCCTCCGGGTAGGCAGTGGGGGCGGCAACCAGCACCAGAACATGTTCCGGATGTTGCATCTGCCGTTCCAATTCTGCGGCCCGCTTGACCACCTCGGCAACAATGGCTTCTATGAACTTGTGTAAAAGTTCCTGATTCATAACTTAACCTCTTACACAAAATAATAGTGAATTGATTTTACGATTTTCCACGGCACTTTGCCGGGAGTAAGTGAGACGGAGTCATCGATTCGACAATTTAGACAATTTCGACAATTTAGACAATGACCTCCATCATAACGCTACCTGCCATAGCGGCGGCGTTGGCTTCGTCGGTGTCCAGATGGACTTCTAAGTCGTGACCATCACCGGCACGAACAATGACATTCTCAAAGACTACAGATCTCTCTCCACCGGAGCGGATGCTGACGCTCTGTCCGTCCTTCAGACCGAACCGAGCAGCCTGCTCCTTAGAGATATGAAGATGTCTTGCGGCAATCATAACGCCCTGGGGAATCTCGGCTGAACCGTAAGGTCCCACCAGTTTGCAACCGGGAGTCCCGGCGACTTTACCGGACATCCGTATAGGGGGCTTGATCCCCAAAGGAAAACTGTCCGTCAGAGCGATTTCGATTTGCGTTTCTTTTCTTTCGGGGCCCAAAACCCGCACTCTTTCGATCTGTCCTCTGGGTCCTACCACAGTGACCTGCTCTTTACAAGCGAACTGTCCGGGCTGGGACAGATCCTTCAGCTTTTGAAGCTGATAGCCGGGTCCGAAAAGCTTTTCTACATCGGCGCGGCACAGATGAACGTGTCTTGCAGAAGCGGCAACGGGAACGAAGATCTTTCCTTCTTTCCGGAAAACCGACTCTGCAACAGAAAGCTGTACTTGCCGCTGAACTGTTGCCTTATCCATTGATTTTCTCCTTTTCGTACAATCGATATAGGAAATCTACGGGGTTTGCATTACTTTTGATCCTTAAGGGCCATTTCTTTCATCAGTTTGCCCTCATAGTAAGTTTTAGTGATAATGATCTTAACATCATCCAAGGTAGGACGGACGGCATTGGTAGCCGTTGCAGTATCCTTCAGGGTGTTTTCCGCAATAATGTCCAGATCCTTCATATCGAATTTTGTCTCGCACAGGGGCGGGATCTTTACATCAGAGATCAGGCGACGGACAGCCTCAATGGCTTTCTTGGAAGCCTCGTCCACAGAAAGGTTATCCACCTTTTCGTCCATGGCCTGTGCGATCTCTGCCAATCTACCCATGCAGTAGGGGCGGTTAAACTCCAAAACTCTGGGGAGCATAATGGCATTTGCCAGTCCGTGGGGGATATTATAGTAGCCGCCCAGCTGGTGTGCAATACCGTGAACCAAACCCAGACCTGCATTGGAGAAAGCCAGACCTGCCATATACTCTGCCCAGCACATAGCTGTACGGGCTTCCATATCAGATCCGTCCCGAACCGCATTGCGGAGAGAATCAGAGATCAGGCGGATGGATTCCAGTGCCAGTGCATCTGTGTAGGGCGTATGGGTATTACAAATGTATGCCTCGATGGCGTGGGTCAGAGCGTCGATGCCGGTGGAAGCCGTCAGGGAGGGGGGCATACCAACCATGAGCATAGGGTCATTCAGTGCCAAGTGGGACAGACAGTTGGTGTCTACCATGAGAAGCTTACTCTTGGCTTCCTCATCGGTAACAACATAGGCACGGGTACACTCG
This sequence comes from Faecousia sp., assembly GCA_045601945.1. Classification (GTDB taxonomy): domain Bacteria; phylum Bacillota; class Clostridia; order Oscillospirales; family Oscillospiraceae; genus JAZOXB01. The sequence goes on from JAZSAO010000125.1 coordinate 3,493, forward strand.
GAACCGGTACCTGCTGTGGTGTTAACAGCGATAATGGGGGCACCATGCTTCTTGGACTTATTGACACCGTTGTAGTCTTGGATCCGTCCGCCGTTAGCAGACAGGATGGAAACAGCTTTGGCAACGTCAATGGGGCTACCGCCGCCGATGGCAATGACTGCACCGCAGTTCTGATCCTTATAGAAAGCGAAGGCTTCATTAATGATCCGAACGGTGGGATTGGGTTCTACGCCATCATAAATAACATAGTTGATCTTAGCATCATCCAGAACGGCGGTGACCTTACCTGCAATGCCGGTCTTTATGAGTCCCTTATCCGTAACGACCAGAACCCGGTCTGCGCTCAAGCGTTCCAGGAAATGGGGGATCATGGTAATGCCGTCACGTCCGATCAAGGTGTGGCGAGGCTGATATAATTCAACGATTCCTTGATTTGTCATAGTCAAAATCTCCATTTTGTATTCGCTCATTTTCGCTCATTGCAAAAATATCCTACTTAATCTCCCTTATCATCCCACAAAACAGGGCAAAAGTCAATAGGCAGTGAAAATCTCAAAAGATTTTTGTCATAATAAACAAAACGGTTACAAACATCTTAGTTATATTGTAAGGGGTATCAAAACAGTAAAACGGCATCGGTTGCAAAAACCAATGCCGTTTTGAAATTATTCGCTCATTTTCGCTCATTCGACAATCGTCATGGTGCATGGGATCCCCTTTTGTCCATAGTAGGAAACATAGGACTGGGGCACCTTTTTCGTGGTGATGATCCGACAGGTTTTATCAGGAGGGAACACCGTAGCAAAAGCTCTGTGATCAAATTTTCTGCTATCGACCAGAATATACAGCCGACGGGTCATCCGAGATAACTGGGTGTAAAGAGCCACCCGAGTTTTATCCTGAACCGTATAACACCGTTCCAGATCAATGCCATCCATGGTAATAAAAACCTTATCAAAATAATAGTTCCGCAAGGTCTGGCTGATATTACTATCCATGGTCTCGATAAAGTTCTTCCCCGTGTGGACATCGCCGCCTAAGAGTGTCAGGTGAACATTGGGCTTTTCCACCAATTCCAAAACTGCCGTAATACTGGTGGTAACCACTGTCAACCGCTCCACAGAGCCCAAACGAGCCGCCAACATATTGCAGGTCTTACCGGTGCCGATAAAGATAGATTCTCCGGCTGAAACCGCCTTAGCCGCCTCTTCTGCAATGGCATCCTTCTCCCTATCTGTATCGTCAATGATCTCTGTGCCACCAAAAAAACTGTTTCGTTTTTTCTCCACCAGACGAAGACTGCCATGGCTCCGTACTGCAAGGTTTTTTCCCTGTAGGGTATCAAAATCACGTCGCATAGTAGCAACGGAAGCCCCCGTCATCTCACAGGCAGTAGACAGAGAAATGATCTCATTCTTTTCCAAATACTCCAGTATCTTTTTTTCTCGTTCTGCATAGGTCATAACAGTTCCTCCGTTCGCTCATATTCGCTCACACCTACTGTACCACAGAAGGCCTCCTGTGTCAATCCCTTTCTGCTTTACACAAAGGATCGAATTTCACAATGGCTGATGCCTTGGACATCCTTTTTGACTACGATCTGTTTATCGATCCGTTCCTTCAGTTCAGCAACATGGGAGATAATGCCAACCAAACGATTACCTTCTGTCAGTCTGCTC
>JAZSAO010000126.1:0-4526 GCA_045601945.1 Faecousia sp.
GAAGGGCGCACTTACTCACCCCCATTCCCGCAAGGGGATGGCGGTGGTATCCCTGACGGGTCGTGCGCTCTCCGAGGGGGCTTGTGGCTGTTGCGACAACCATGAGAAGGAGGTCTTGAAGAAGCCTCCTTCCCACAGGTATCGGTGCTTTTCAAATCCCCGACACCTGTATGATGAAGCCTTTATGAGTCTTCATCCTTGGGGAGCGATGCTCCCCATTCTTTTCAGAAAAGAATCAAAACACGAGAGGAGGTAGTACGATGCAATTTACCATTTAGAAGCCAAGGTGATCAGCAGAGGCTCAGGACGATCAGCAGTAGCGGTGGCAGCCTATATGAGCTGCTCCTCTATCCTGAACGACTACGACGGAGTACAACATGACTACACCCGAAAACGAGGCCTTGTGTGGGAGCAAATCTTTCTCACACCCAATGCTCCGGAGAACTGGCAGGATCGAAGCATTCTGTGGAATGCAGTAGAGGAGAATGAGAAAACCAAGGACAGCCGCTTGGCACGAGAATTCGTTGTAGCACTACCCGTTGAACTGAATAAGGAGCAGTGGATCATGCTTCTGTCTGACTTCATAGGGGAACAGCTTGTCTCGGACGGAATGTGTGCCGATGCCTGTATCCATGATACAGACGGACATAATTCCCATGCTCATATGATGGTCACGGTTCGACCATTAGACGAGCATGGACAGTGGCAGTATAAAACCGAAAAAGAATACCTTTGCATCCGTGACGGAGTAGAACGGGGATTCACAGGAGCAGAATTCAGACAAGCCCAACAGGAAGGCTGGGAAAAGCAGTACCATTACAAGGTAGGTGCTAAGAAGGTATACCTGCCACCCTCTGCCGCAGAGGGCTATGAACGAATCTCCAAAACGCCGAAAAGCACTCGCTTCGGCAGGCAGAACCCTATCTCTGCCCGATGGAATAGCGAAGAGCAGATTCACCGTTGGAGGGAAGCTTGGGCAACTATCACGAACCGACACTTGGAAGAAAATGGCTCTCAAGAGCGTATCGATCACCGAAGCCACAAGGAGCGAGGATTAGCGGAGCAACCGACGATCCATGAAGGTGTCAAAGCACGAGCCATGGAGCAACGGGGCATCATAGCAGATCGCTGTGAATTCAACCGTCAAATCAAGGCAGATAACAAGATCCTCCGAGAACTTCGTGCCGCTTATGAAAAAATCGTGGAAACCGTTATGCATTCTGTTAGCGGTATTGCCAATGCTTTGGAAAGCCTGCGAGAAAAGCTGATCCTTATCCGCTATCGATTCCGCAATATCCGTATTGAGAAACACCACCTGAATACAGACATAGAAACCCTCAAACCGGAGCTGCACCGCTACACAGAGCTGGCAGAACAAATCAAGGACAAAACCAAGGAACGCAAAACACTTCTCAAGGAAAAGAAGGACACCCCAATCTACAGATTATCCACTCTCCGAGATCTATCCCGCAGGATCTCAGAACTGACAGAGGATTTAGAGGAATTAAAGTCTGAAAAGGAATTGATCCTACAAAAGCTGAGTTGCACCTAAGACAGCGGCATTTCTTCCGTGCAAAAGGATATTACCGTAATGGAAAGCCAACTGAAAAAACTCCAAGCACAAGAAGCCAAATATGCATCTGAGCTTGACAAAGCCTTGCAGGAATACAAAACCCTCAAAGCCCAATCCACAGTCATGGACACCGTAGAAATCATGAAAGAAAGACTTTCTATTCGTCCTGCCTACAGACAGGATATGATCAAATACGCAAAGACAGCCTTCTATGGCGATTATGATTTCCTGCTGCTCTGTGACAGCGAAAGCGACATTGACGGACTCTTAGACGAGTTCAACGAAGAACAAACCGCACAGCGAGCCAAGCTTCAAAGACAGCCCAAACCCATTCAGAGAAGCACCCAAAATCAGGTACGATAGCACAAAATTCAGAACCCCATAAAACAATGTCAAGACCCGGGAAAAAGGGCAAAAATCCCTTAGAAGCTCCTCAAATGATCCGACCATCATCCGAGCCACTTCTACAGGAAAATCACCCCATTTTCCCGAGTCAAGACCTGAGAAAAAACAAAAAACAGGAGGATTTTACGAAAACAGGACTCACCAAGAAACAGAAGGTCACAGAACTCTACTACAACGCAAAAGACCCCACCGCAGAGATCTACACCCACGACACAAACCTAAAGAAGCGCCTACGAAACTACGCAGACCAACACCCCGACCTCTGCCGCCTAACCGACGACGACGGCCACGGCGGCCCCCGATTCGAAATCGACAAACACCGCATCAGCATCCATACACCGAAGCCCGCCGTAAGGCAACAAGCGAGCTTGCCAAAAGGACTGCCCTAAAAAGAAGTGGTATATGATAGCCCATAAGCCTCAAATCCTAATTCCATTTCGCAAACTCTTTTTTAACCAGGTGAAGTGATAATACTGTTTCTTGATAAAATGGTTTGAAAACCATTTTATTGCAGGATGAATATCCTGCTTAGCCTTCGGCGGCAAGATCAGTATTACAGGTTATTTCTTGGCGGCTTTGCCGCCATGCCGCTTACAAGCGGCATAATAAAACGGTTAATCCGTTTTATTAGAAATAAGTATAATTCATAAAACCGAATGCAACAATGCAACAAATAGGACCCATTGCAAAATCCGAGCTCAGGAACAACCTGAACTCGGATTTTTTATTAGTGCGCCCGGCGGGCGCATGTTCTAACGGGTGAAAGTCCCGAATCCGCCCGGTAGTGGGAAGGATATAGCTTAAGGCAAGGGTGTCCTTGGTGACGAGGAATCTGAAGGAAGCCGGCGGCAAATCTCCGGCCTGAGGTTACACGAAGCATATAGGCTGAACATGAGGGTAAGACTGCTAAACAAGTTGAAGCCCAATAGCTACACGGAATCATGTGCAGTAAGTATGACAGGTAGATGGAGAGAAAGAGCATGCGAGTACCCGGGGAGGCCTCATGGACATGGGGAGGTTTTTTTTTCGAGCCATGGTTGAAACAAGATTTGTCATGAGGAGTCAGATGAATCCATAGTACCGTGTCAGTCGACGGACACGGGAAGGGAGGAACCCTTGGAGGTGGAAGTCAATGAAGGTTACCGAAGTCGAGAGAAAAGAAAGCACAAAGCATTGCTGTGGCAATGGCTGCTGCCGGATAGATAGTGCGGAACACGAAGGGGAAGGCAGAGCGCTTATTGAAATGAGGATAACTGAAAACAACTCCACCAATGCCGACAGAGGAGGGTATGGAATGTTGGAGGCAATCGTAAGCACCGGGAATATGAGCCAAGCATACAAGCGAGTGAAGAAGAACAAAGGTGCAGGCGGAGTGGACGGGATGAAAGTAGATGAACTTCTGCAATATCTCAGAGACAATGGCGAAGAAATCCGACAAACCATACTGGCCGGGAAATACCGGCCGAATCCGGTCCGGAGGGTAGAAATACCCAAGGAAAACGGAAAGACACGAAAACTGGGAATTCCAACAGCAGTAGATCGTGTCATCCAGCAAGCAATCGCACAGGTACTGACACCGATTTATGAACCGAAGTTTGCAGAAACAAGCTACGGATTCAGACCGAGAAGAAGTGCCCATGATGCACTCCGCAAATGCCGGGAATATCTTGAAGCAGGCAGAGTGTGGACGGTGGATATGGACTTAGAAAAGTTCTTTGATACGGTCAACCAAAGCAAGCTGATGGAAATACTGGCAAGAGATATTGAGGATGGACGGGTATTGTCCCTAATCCATAAATATCTGAGAGCCGGAGCGGTAGAGTGGGGCAGATTTGAAGACACAGAAATCGGTGTTCCCCAAGGAGGCCCCTTAAGCCCATTACTTGGGAATATTATGCTAAACGAGCTTGACCACGAATTGGAGAAAAGAGGACACAAGTTTGTCCGCTATGCCGATGATATGGTCATATTCTGTGGAAGCAAGGCAAGTGCGAAGCAAGCCCTTGAACATATCATCCCGTATATTGAAAAGAAGCTATTTCTCAAGGTAAACCGGGAGAAAACAGTAGTGGCCTATGCCGGGAAGATTAAATTTCTGGGATATGGCTTCTACAGCAAGGGGGGAAAAGGTTTTGGACTCCGAGTACACAAGAAGTCACAGGACAGAATGCGTAAACGGATAAAGGAACTAACGAGTAGAAGACGAGTCAACGACTATGAAGGGTGGATAGAATCCCTAAAACGATTCATACGAGGCTGGGTCAACTACTACAAGCTGGCAGATATGAAGAATCTACTGCAAAGAACCGATGAGTGGAGGCGAAGACGCATCCGAATGGTGTTCTGGAAAAGATGGAAGAGAGTGCGAACAAGATACCGAAATCTGCGAAAACTGGGAATCACCCATGAAAACGCCATGAGACTGGCAAACAGCAGAAAAGGATATTGGCGGTGCTCCGAAAACCCCATAATAAGTCAAGCCCTCTCCAATGAAAGATTGGAAAGGGCAGGATTTATGAGTATGAGTGTCTACTACAAATCTGTAGCG
>JAZSAO010000127.1:0-6620 GCA_045601945.1 Faecousia sp.
GATGACAATTTTCGTTTGTCGAACTATTTTCAAGTTCGTAAAGGTCTTGTAGGGGCGATGCTGTGTCATCGCCCGAGGCACTTACAATAAGCACCGGGTCTCATTGAACGTAACAATGACGATTATGATCGTAGGGGCGAACTCTGTTCGCCCGCTAATGATCGACAACGAAAATGTCGGTTTTTATACAAAAAATCATACAAAATCGAAACGTTTTCCGGCGAACACAGTTCGCCCCTACGATGTGGTACGATGATTTTTACGAATGGAGAAATTGCTATCCGCGACGATACTGCCACGGGCGAAGACACGGCTTCGCCCCTACAGGTACAAACCATAAACAGGCCGACAAACTGTGATTTGACCGCCTTATTTATAACAAATGAAAAAAAAGCCTTGACTTTCGGAATGCACAAAATTATAATGATAATGGTTATATATTGGGTTAGTAGTCCCGATTTACAACTTTGTTCAGTTACTTTTTAGCATAACTCCGCAAAATCTATATTATATGTAAGGAGAGATCATATGAAAGCCTACAGACGCATCCTGACATTGCTGTTAGTGCTGCTCCTGACTCTGTCCGTGATCCCTTGTGGTTTTGCTACCGAGGGTGAGGGTGGAGAGAATGGAGAGTACGAGGAAACAGACTCCTATATCTACCACTTCTATGTGGCAGATGACGGCTATAACGGCCCTAAATTCCAGTATTTCAGCCCTTACTACGCTCAGTATAACTACAATAACGGAGAAAAAGAAGGCAGAGACCAGATTTTCCTCTACACCATATACAACAGTATTACCGGAGAAGTCATCCCTGCTTACTGTACGGATATTTTTACCGGCGCGTATGAAGGCAACAAGTATCGTCGTCTGAATCTGGAAGACTCTACCTATGCTGCAAGCAGCGGTCCCCTCCTCCGTGCAATTATGCTGAACGGATTCTATCTCCCAAACAAAGAAAATGAGACTGCAGAACAGCACCTTGCACGAGTCAATGAGAATCTGGCGAGGCTTTCTGCAGCTACCGGAGTTGAGGGCTTGACCATTGGCGAGGCAATTGCCGGAACACAGCTGGCTATTTGGAGAGCAGCACACGGCCCCTTGCTGAAATACGATCCTCTGGTTTACAAATATCCCTATGGCAATAAGACTACGACGTTAACCCGCTACTATGACATCTGTCACGAAGAACGGGCTAACGGACACTATCAAACTGACTCCTACGGATACCTGACTGCAGACTCGCAGGCATATCTGACAGAGCGTATTCAGGACGTGATCGACTACCTCTTGGCTTTGGAACCCGTTCCTGCTCAGGACAGAGTTGTTTCTGCCGCTTCTTTCACCAGCTTGAAGGAGAGCGCACCCACTCTGAACGAGGACGGCACCTATGATCTGCACCTCTTTGTTACCGTTGATGTTGATATGGCACCCATTGATCAGCTGACTCTGACCGCTATGGCAGATACCACCCACTATGCGCAGGTAGAGCTGGTAGACGGCGAACAGAAGCTTGCCCTCACTATTAAGAATGTTCCCGCAGAGATCGCTTTTGACGAAGTGTCCTTGGCAATCGATGGCGTCCAGTCCATGACCGATGTTATGCTTTTCGAAGCACAGGCCGGCGTCGACAAGAGCCAGTCCATGTTAGGCATAGACGACAGCCAGATCCCTGCTCACGCAATGCTCACCGCAAAGCCTAAGAGAGATCCCCTCCGTGTGGAAAAGGATGTTATCTTCCTTGGTAACGATGTTACCACCCAGAATGTAAATGCAGATCATACTTGGATCATCGGCGCCAATGTGCCCGACGATATGGCAGGGGCAAAGTCCTATACCATTTATGACTCTCTGGATAACCGTCTGGACTTTGCGGGCAATCTCCGCGTTGTGTTAGAGTCTTACGACAAGACGGAGACTTTGCTGACCTTGGAACCTGATATCCACTATACGCCGGTTGTTGTTGACGGTGACAGCACCAAGGGCGAATCCGATGCCTTTAGAGTTTCCCTCACAGAGCAGGGCATTGCCACTGTTGTTGCCGCATTGGGGGATCGGCTCTATGCAGACTATATGCTCCGTGTTTATTTCGATGCAAAGATCAATAAGAATGCGGAAATGTCCGAGGATATTCCCAATCAGGCTACTGCAGAGTATGTGAATGTCAACGATCTGAAGTATACCGCTAAATCTGACGAGCCCGTTGTCTACACCGGGGCTATCAATCTTCTGAAGGTCGATGCAGTAGACAAGACAAAGACCCTTGCCGGTGCCACTTTTAAGGTTTTCCGGAATGCTACGGAAGAAGAGGTTGCCGATCAAGCAGAAGGTCTGACATATTTGATGGGCATGGCTGCGCCTGTGGTTCCTGTGGACTTCTATAACAATCCCGACCTTGCCGGAGAGAAGGTCTTTGAAGTGACTTCCGGCGAGGATGGTAAGATCGCCATTTACGGTATCGCCCATGGCACCTACTATTTGGTAGAAACTGCTTCTCCTCCGGGATACAACCTTATGGCTGACTACATGACCGTCGAGGTGAACGAAACCAGCCATTTAGAGGAGAACGTGATCGTGGTCGAAAATACGGAAGGCGGCATCCTGCCCGGTACCGGTGGTATGGGTACGACTCTGCTGACCTATGGCGGCGGATTGCTGATCCTTGCCAGCGTACTGATCCTGATCATTCGCAAGCGGATGGCCGGAATAGAAGACTAAGTTACAAAAATATATCCCGATTGTCTGATGTTGACAATCGGGATATTTTTGATGTTTAGCCCCACATAGCGGAAAGGGCAGGAATGACTTGCTTCTTTCGGGACATGACCTTGGGTAGGAATACGCTATGATTTTTGGCATCCTGAGAGAAAGCGGTTCGGATATCTTCCTCGTCGCCCAGATACAGGAGTTGGGTTCCTTCCAGCAGTACGTCTGTGAGCATAAGCAGAACCATGTCGTATTTTTTCCGTTCAACAGCGGCCTTCATCTCTTCGATAAACTCGTCTTTGCGGCGGAGAATATGGTCGGAGTTGACACAGGTGATCTGTCCTACGCCCAAGCTGTGTTCTGCAATGTGGAATTCCTTAAAGTCAGAGAACAAGAGTTCCTTAGCAGTCTTATCATCGGACCAAGAGGCGGAGAAGATCCGTTGCCCCAATTCGTCCAAGGAGACATTGGCAATACGTGCCATGCGTTCTGCCATATTCCGATCTCGACGGGTACAGGTGGGGGATTTGAACATGACCGTGTCGGAAACAATGGCGGCGGCCATGATGCCTGCCAACTTTTCCGAGGGCATAAGACCTCTCTCCTGATACATTCCTGCAATGATGGTAGTGGTGCTTCCAACCGGCTCGTTGCGGAAATAGATGGGGTTGCCGGTTTGAATATCTGCCAATCGGTGGTGGTCTATGATTTCCACGATCTCAGCCTGCTCCAGACCGGGAACGGACTGGGCGGCTTCATTATGGTCTACCAGAACTACGCGCTTCCGTCTGGGACGGATCAAATGGTATCGGGACAGAGTTCCCACTACGCGGTCGTTTTCGTCTAAAATAGGGTAGCAGCGATAACGGCTTTGCAACATACCTTCACGCACATCGTCAACAAAATCATCAATGTGGAAGCATTCCAGACTTTCTGTGCGACAAATACGAGCAACAGGGATCGCTTGATAGATCAAGCGAACAGCTCTGTACGCCTCAAAGGGGGTAGAGATGATGCAGGTTTCTGTGGGATAGTTCCGTAACTCGTCAGACAGTTCGGATTGACAGACGATGACACAACGAACGCCGATGTCCAAGGCTCTGCGGATCATGTCCGGCTGATCTCCGCAAACTACGATGGAGTCTTTGTTCTTAAACAGGAGATTTTCACAGCTTTGGGGGATGGCAATGGTGACCTCGCCGGAAACGGTGTCAATCAGGTTGCCTGCTTCATTGAGGATTCGACCTTCCAATACGCTGAGAAGGTTAAAGACCGGGATCTCTTCTATATAGGGATGCTCGATGGAACGCATATCATATGCGGCAATATCTCCGGAAGACAAGAGACCGTAAAGAGTGCCATCTTCGTTGGTAACAGGGATGGCGGGGATGGAGCGATCTGCGGTTAGAATGGACCATGCGCGGCTGACTGCTACTGCAGAGGACAACGCGGGGGGTGTATCATAATCCAGATCCCGAACTTGAGTGCGAACGGTTTTGATCCATTGGGGAGGGGTAAAGCCAAAGTGCTCCAAAACCATATTGGTTTCATCACTGACGTGGCCGATTCGAGCGGCACGATAATCGCCATCGCCCAAAGCATTGCGCAAAGCGGCATATGCCATAGCGGAAACGATGGAATCTGTATCGGGATTTCGATGGCCTGTGACATAGATCGTATCCATTTATTGACCTCCTAAGTAATACATTATGGTGATCTAAGGGCAATTTTCTGTTATCAAAGATTATCGTACCCATTTTCTTTGACCTTGTCAACGGTTTTTTAATAAAAAATCTTGCGAAGTGTGGAATTTTCTGCTATGATATATGCGGTGAATTATGGAAAGGGAGGGATAAGGCTTGATCGAAAATCTGAGTAAGCAATTATTTACACCTTACGGCAGAATCCTGAAGGACAATCAGTCCGGTCAGAGTTTTTCTGTGGGAGAGGGATGGCAACAGGTGATACGATCCTATTTTTACGATAATACATGGTATTATCGTGCGGTAGGAGAGACTTGTTTGGATTTTGATGTAGGAATGACCGTTCTGGTTATCCGCAAAGCAGAGGAGCGAATCGCATTTTATTTGGACAAGCCTGTATGCCTGCCGACGGGAACAGAGTTTGCCCTACTTCCTTATCAGAGAGAATGCTCTGTTCGTATGGCATATCCTATAGGAGCAGAACCTGAACAGTTAGATCCCTGCCGGGATGGAGGCGATTTGAAAATCACCTCTCGCTTACACTTGGGAGAGATCTACACTCTTTTTTATCGGGTGGGTGAAAGCGGTTTCTTGTTTAAAGGGGAGCAGCACTCAGCTTATGAACTGACTTATGTAGATCGCGGTCAACTTCATTGTGTGGTAGATGGCACAGGCTATTCCCTCAAACAGGGGCAGATGATGATCTTCCTGCCAAACCAGTGGCATATGCAATACACGGATCTGAATGCCACGGCTCATTTTTTGACGGTATCCTTTGATTTGAGATCTGATTTAGAGTTGGTTTTTGGAGATCGGATTTTTGACCTGTCCTCAATGGAAGCGACTTATCTGAAACAGCTGTTGCAGGAGCCGGAGATCAAGGATGCTTACAGCAACGATGTGATTCGATCCAATTTGAAACTTCTCCTGCTGTCCATCCTGCGTGACACCAATAAACGGAGAAAACGGCTGAAGACTCCTACTGCCCTGCGGAATGAGAATTCCATTGTAGGTCGAACACTCCAGTACATTGCCGATCATGTCTATGATCGTTTGTCTGTGGAAATCGTTGCCAAGGAGACCGGTGTTAGTGCGTCCCATCTGACGGCACTTTTCCGCCGTCAGATGGGTATCTCCCCCGGGGAATATATCCGGAGAGTCAAGCTGGAGGAGAGCAAGACCCTGATCCGGGAAGGAAAGATGAACTTCTCCCAGATTGCTTCGATTCTGCAGTATTCCACGATCCATCACTTCTCCCGACAGTTTAAGGAAAATTTCGGTATCTCTCCGTCTGAGTATGCCAAGTCCCTGAAAAACGAATAAAAACAGCAAAACGGAAGCAGTGGCTCACTGCTTCCGTTTTTGCTGTTCAGATGGTTTTGTATCTTATGTATCTGCTATACTACAAGTTCTTCTTCTGTCGCGGTCAGATACATTTCCTCTGTTTTTAGAATTGCTGTTTCCAAAAGTGCCCGTGCATACAAACTGTTTCGAGGGTTTTGCAACGCATCAATGGCATCAGATGCCGCGCCACATAGAACAGCATACATTCTCTGATATATTTCAGAATTCATAATAACCTCCTGTAGAAAGATAATAGCTTGTGATTTTCAAACCCTATTATACGAAATAGGAAATAAAATGTCAATAAAAGTATACAGCTTCTGATGTTTTATTATCTGATTATGGCGAGTATAATATGTGACGATAGGGGGGATCGTCATGCTTTCTGAAAGAATCAAAGATTTGAGAGAAAAGGCGGGATATTCTCAGGCTCAGCTTGCCAAAAAGCTGGATGTAACACGCAGTTCAGTAAATGCATGGGAAATGGGTCTCTCTGCACCGACAACACCCTATGTAGTGGCGATGGCGAAACTATTTCATGTGTCTGCTGATTACTTGCTGGGAATCGAATCGGAACTGTCCTTGTCTTTGGCTCAGTTTACAGAGGAAGAGGTTTCTCTTGTTTATCAGTTATTGCGCTACTTTGCTGGGAATCGAGAATCCTGATCATATCTACGGAATCGAGGAAACAAAGCGCCTCTTCGGCACAAGCCGAAGAGGCGTGCCTTTTACATGGAACAAAAAAGAACCATTCAAACAAGATGCAGACGAATGATCCTTTGGCATTCAAATCACAGTTTGTCGAACTGTTTACCAAATTAGAATCAGCCCTTGCCTCTCCCATTGGAGAGGCAAGGGCCTATG
>JAZSAO010000128.1:0-6124 GCA_045601945.1 Faecousia sp.
TTAGCCGCCTTAAAAGAAAGGCGAAATCGGTGCAATTCTTTTTCAAATCAATTTGCTGTGGGTTCCAACTTTTGGGTCCAGGTCAAGGAAAACGGAAAGCCCATTGGCTACGGAAATAACGAATACAATCAATGCAATGTCAGCAAATGGAAGAATATTACTTCCCTTTCTGCAGGATATGCCCATATTCTTGGCTTAGATCATAATGGAAAAGCCTTTGCTACCGGTTTCGATCCCAACGACCGATGTAAAATGAGCGGATGGAAAGATCTTCAAGCCGTAAGTGCCGGTTGGACGCATAGCTTAGGGCTAAAGAAAGACGGAACCGTCCTTGCCAAAGGAAAAGGTTTGAACGGGGAGATCGCCGTAGAGTCTTGGACCGATGTGATACAGGTCTGCGGAGGCAGTTCCTACTCTTTGGGTTTACGCAAAGACGGAACCGTTCTTGCCGTAGGTGCCAATCACGACGGTCAGTGTAATGTTGAAAACTGGGCAGACATTATGACTCTGTCCACCGGCGGATTCCATACCATGGGTCTCAAAAGAGATGGAACTGCCTTTGCCACAGGATTAAACGATTGTGGCCAGTGCAATGTAGAAGGCTGGACAGATTTGGTATCCCTACGTGGTGGTCGTAATTTTACACTGGGTCTAAGAAAAGACGGCACCGTTCTTGCCGCAGGCAGCACCCAAGACGGTCGTTGCTATGTAGAAGATTGGACAGACATTGTTATGATCGCTTGTGGGCAGGAACACAGTGTGGGTCTGCGAATGGATGGTACCGTCATTGCCCGTGGATATAACGAAGATGGCAGATGTAATGTTTCTCACTGGGAGAATATGGTTGCGATTTTTGCCGCCTTTGACCACACCATTGGTCTTTGTTCGGACGGAAGTCTATGGATCGCCGGGCCCGACCCCATGTAAACCTTCATTAAGCACCCCCGTTATTCAGACCACCTGAATAACGGGGGGCTTTTTATGATTTTTAGTTTACAAAGTATGCCTTAGCACTATCAGCGTAAGCAAACAGAGTCTTACACAAATCTCCCAGTTTCCCTGACTTTCCATTACCGTATGTATCGGCACTATATTCCAAAGTAGAGGACATGGGTGTATCTCCCCTGTATATCCGTACAGATACCACGTTACGAAGTTCCGCAGCAAGAAGCCCATCAAAGGCAAACGAATACCGACCGACTGTATTACTATAGGCTTCTGCCCCCGATAGCGTAACCACCCGCTGCACACCTGCATAATCTTCATAAGATACCCGGAGACTCAATTCTTCTGTCGCACCTTCGTAGCTTACTACGTCGAAAACAAACTTCAGCGTGATCTTGGAGTTCAGATCCAGAGCCTTTCCTGCCCAAGTGATGGCCGGCGTGTCCAGATCCTCCAGCACTCGGTTGTGGTCGCCGTAGATTACCTGCTCTATATCGCTGAGATAGGCCATTTGATCCGGAGTCATTCTGCTGTTCACCAACGCATCTGTCCGATAGTTCTTAAAAATCTGTGCTGCAGAACCATAGCGGAGCAGATCCGCACACAGGGTCTTAAGGCTACTGGAAGAACCGGTCTTAGCCATCTGAGAATAGGCATAATCTCCAATACTATAGTTGTCTACGGGAGAGTAATAAACTTGTCCGTTCTTTGTTCCATGGAGTACAGAACGGAATCGATTATTCATCTGTACTGCCGTGAGTCCTGCCAAAGTAAAGTAATAGTAATTTCCCTGTTCCACAGGCAAAAGTTTCAGGGTCGTGGTTCCGGTTTTGGTGTTCCCCTCATAGATATCCAGCTCCGTTTCTACATAAACCGTAGTCATATCAAAGCCTTCTAAGAGGTTCTTGGATACAGCAAGATTTACGGATATATCGCTAGCCAGATTCAGGGTATGGCCCAGTTTCCAAGCAGATTCCTTTATCGGTGTCAGTTCTTCCATCTTGCCACAGGAGCAAAGCCCCTCCGTATAGCTATGTGGTTCTTCCTTAAATTGAGCCGTAAGCGTCACATTCTCTGTAACTTTCATCAGATCCTTATCCCACCCGGTAAACACATAGTGAACTTCTTCTGTAGGCTCTTTTACGGGAGAAGAACCGCTATAGATAGCATTTTCTCCCTTTGCGTAGGTTTCCGTAACCAATACAGTTCCCTTGTCGTCCATATAGGTCACCGTAGCAGTGCCCGTAGGCACATAGGCTCTGGGGCCTACATAGATATAGTCTACCACGATCTCACCGAGTTGAGCAGAGCTGATGCTCTGTAATCCCGACACACTAAGACGGAGAGCTGTGATCTTCTCCGCAGCCTTTAGCGCCTCACTCACAGGATAGGTAACCGTAAAATAGGTATCGATGTTGATCTCACCTGCACCGGGATAGTATATCTCCGTTGCG
Source organism: Faecousia sp. (assembly GCA_045601945.1). Lineage (GTDB taxonomy): Bacteria > Bacillota > Clostridia > Oscillospirales > Oscillospiraceae > JAZOXB01. The sequence goes on from JAZSAO010000128.1 coordinate 2,400, forward strand.
GCATTCTTGACACTATCGGTTCCCACGGGGTGGGAAGTAATCGTACTGTAGAAATAGAGAGCAACCTTAGCAGTATCATAAGCTACAAAGTTCTTTAACTTCAGGCGGAGCTGAACGACTTCTGCACTTGCGGTATCGTATTCCATGCACAGGGGTTTGTTGATTGCAGGAGAGCTCTGAACATAGAAACCACCAAGATCCGCATCGGCATTGACCTTGAGGGTCATGGTGCCTTCCTTCGCAGAAGAAAATACAGGTGCGGAAAGTCGAGCATTCTGTTTCCAGCCTCCGACATCCAAATTCACATTGCCGTAAGTCTGGCTGAGATAACGCTCCCGGTCGGAATCTGTGTTGGTAAATCCGATATATAGATTAGAAGGAGCTTCGGTTTTTTTACCCATGTAGATATAATCCACCGTAATGGTAGCAAAGTCGCCGGGATCTGCATTACGGGTATACTGGAATCGAAGTCCCAAAGATTTCAGATAATCCGCTTCCTTTAGGCTATCTATCACAGGGATCTGTACCGTCTGCCACTGTCCGTTGGTAATGGCAATGGGAATCTTAGAATTGGAGTTGGCGGAAGTCACTCCGTCCTTTTCTTGTACTGCCATAAGAACCAGATTGGGAGTCTTCCCTTTCTGTGCCCCCAGACCTTCCGTTTTGAAGCGTACTTCTACGATCTCTGCCTGAGAAGGATCGTAGGACAAAGGATGGTTCGCACTATCGGATTGGAAGGCATAGGTGCCGGTGGATGCGGAAGTACCCAAATATGCACCATAGTGTTCGCTTCCCTCGGATCCGTAATAGTCCTCTCCGGCGTACAGTGTAAGAGTCCCCGCTACAGGATCCAGCTTATAGTAGTTACCCGCATCATCGGCACATGCAACACCCCAAGTGGGATTAGAGCCATCATCGTAATCGTGCCCGCCATAAGCACCCTCGGCGTAGCGGAACACAGACCCGTCTTTGCCAAAGCCGAAATACAGACTTTCCGTCTTACGGCCGATGTAGATATAGTCTACCGTAGCCTTACCCCCACGGAGATAGCCGAAATAGAAGCATACTGCCTTGATAGTTCCGCAAGTAGAGATTTTCTTGTTACTTAGGTCAAATGTCAAGGTCACATATTCCCCTTCTAAGGAGCCGCCCTTTAAACATTCCTCAGGAATGGTGGATTTGATACTCTCCTTCCAGGGGTTACTCGTATCACTGCTTCCGCTCCATAATTTAGAGCCTTCCGGCAGATAGGTCAAGTAGACACCTGCATCATAGTTGCCATACTGCACCGCCCCCTCCAGTTTAAAACGGATCTGGAAGATCTCTGCGTTGGAAGCATTGAAATTCAAGAAGCTGTTTGTGGTATAGTCAGAATTCCATGCAAAATGACTCTGAGAGTCAGAGGGCTGAATGTAAGTCATCCACTGGGAGGGATTGCCGGAGCTGTCTTTTTCTGTAGTCAGGGGAAAGGAAAGCTTGCCGCCACTCATGGACAAGTCGCTTGCAGGGATCCGCTTGGGAGCCCAGTTAGAAACATCGGCGTAGTTATTATAGCCATAAAGACTGTCACTGTACTTGCCGGAATTGACCTTAGCAAAATCAAACATCAGCTCTTGGGGAGCCTCGATTGCAAGTTCTGCCGTAAAGGTACGACCACGAGAGCCACTGAAGTTGATCTTCAAGGTCTTCTTGGTAGTGCCGGATACAATGATCTTGCTATCCGTATCCCATGTATGGAGGTTACGGTTAATAGTAATAGTGCCGCTTGTTAGTTCCTGAGTAGGGTCAGAGGCCGTTATCGTATACATACCATCCTTTTCTTGTACCATAACGATCATAGGCTTATCAACGGTAATATCCCCATAAGTACCGGCCTTCCAGAATACCATAGCAGTAATGCCCAAGGTATTTTCTTTGACAACATGAACCGCCGTTGTGTTCTTGACAATAGAGATATCGGGACTATTGCTATAACCCTGTGTTTCTTCTACGCTCATTCCGGGAAGCATAACATAGCTGTAAGTACCATTTACAGGCTTAGAGCCATGATCTACCCAGATTTCCAGGAAGCTGTGCTTTCCGTTCTGCGGTGTCGCTCCCAAAGTATAATCGTTAAAGCTGTCGTTGGTATCGTCTCCGTCGGCAGAAGATTCACGATAGGCTTTTTTCAGAGTGACGTTGCCACCCTTGGGAAATACATAGCCACCAAAGTTCTCTGCATAGATCCACCGGGGATCCGTGTATTTTTTGGTGGAGAAAGAATTGGCCTTTTCCAGAAGGACCCCATCAACCATAATATTTTCGGTTCCGTAAGTGGTGACTCCATCTACAGTGGTTTTTTTCAACAATTCACGGTTGTCTACATAGGTATAAACGGAATTGCTTCTGGTACTGAAATCGATATCGCTACCCACACAGACGATCTCGTTGTCAAACATAAAGTAGGACTTCTTTGCGGTAAGGTCGGAGGTAATGACCTGTTTGATATTATTCCGCTCTACGGCATTTTTTGCATGGGTCTTCTCAGCAGTAGACTCTGCAGAGCTCCAGCTATAGGCTTCAAAATCCATAGCAGCGGCAATATACTGTCCATGCATCTCTACACCGCCAACAAAGGCACCTGCATCTACACCATCCTTATTTGTAGCCTGTACCCATCCGGAGGAGGTATAGGTCATACCGGGATAATATGCAAATTTTTGAGAGACCGGCTTGCGAGTGGTACTGTTTTCTTCCGTGGTACCGGGAACACGGTACATATTGGCATAGCGGTTAAAATCCGAGCCGTACTGATCATAGGAAATATTGGTCTTATCATTATAGACATACAATGCGCCGTCTCCTGTATAGAAGCCGTAGCGGTTGGCTCCATTGATACTCTCGTGAGTTGCAATGCGACGAGAGCTCATAGCCAACCCAACAGTGTAATTTTCTGTATGTTGTACTGCACGGTCATTGCCATAACGCACCTGTGCATAGGACCCTGTATCTTTCGGGATATTGTGGTTGAACACCACGTCCTTCAGGCGACTCACAAGGAGAACATTCCCCAGATCAACAGCCAGTTTAGAATAGAGTTTCTTGGTTTCCGCTTCGGTTTCACCTACCGCTGCAAGGCGAATAAACTGCATCAACTTCAGGTCCTCTTCCGGGCCAAAGCAACCCAAAAGCTGCAAGGCTGCAATGATGGCATAACGTCCATAGGAGATTCCGGAAGTAGGAAAGCGTCCGTTACTTTGCATCATCATAACACCGTTATGCATAGCAGGCATAAAGGTCCGAATGATCCAGTCTACCTGATTGCTCTTTTGGGAGGATGACAGCTCAAAAGCCGTACCGGACATAACGAAATAACTCCCGATAATTCTCTCACAGAGGTTCTGGACACCGTAACAGCCCTCGTAAGCAAAACAATTATGTGCCACATAAGAATGGTCTACCTGTACACCGTTGCCTCCGTCATTCTGATTTAAAAAATTTAGCAAATTGGTACGAGTCTGCTCCATAAGGGTCACGTCCTGTGTCAGAGCGGAAATCATACCGCAGATCCGCAAACGAGTACGGCGATAGGACAAGGTCGTTTCATCGGTTTTTCCGTCATTATTGGGACGAATGGTATCAATCAGATACCTTGCGGCATCGATCAACTTATTGGCTGTGTTTTTCTCCGCAGTCGTCTTAAAGGGATACATGATCAGAAGGGTCTGCAGGATCTCATCAGGAGT
>JAZSAO010000129.1:0-2621 GCA_045601945.1 Faecousia sp.
ACCCTCTGTGGCATCGGTGTCCCGGGCGAACTGTGTGTTGCGGGAGAAGGTTTGGCAAAGGGATATTTACACCGTCCCGATTTAACAGAGTCTAAATTTGTTCCCAATCCTTTTGGGGAGGGGAAACTCTACAGATCCGGAGATTTGGCCCGTTGGCGTTCGGATGGAAATTTGGAATATCTGGGACGGATCGACGATCAGGTAAAGATCCGCGGCTTCCGTATAGAACTGGGAGAAATTGAAACCGGCCTTCGCCATTGTGATGGGGTGAAGGATTGCGCCGTAATTCTCCGCAAGGATGCCATGGGAGAACCTGCCATTTATGCTTATGCCGTGGCAGAGGGGGAACTGGACTTTGGCAGTATTCGGGATACATTAAGAGCCTCTATGCCGGAGTATATGATCCCCTCTTATATGATGCAGATTCCCACCATCCCTGTAACCGGAAACGGGAAACTGGATCGGAAGGCTCTGCCTGCTTTTACAGGTGGGAAGGAAAGTGCATATGTAGCGCCGAGGAATCCCACAGAAGTAAGCCTGTGTACCTTGTTCCGAAATCTTCTCGGAACACAGCGTGTGAGTGTAGAGGACAGCTTCTTTGAATTAGGGGGACATTCCCTTAGAGCAGTGGAACTGGCAGCGCAGATTCGGGAAGCATTTGAAATTGATTTTACACTGCGAGATGTATTCTTGTATCCCACCGTTGCACAAATTGCGAACTATTTACAGGGAGCATCCAAGGCAATAGAAGATCTACCGATTGCCGAAGAACGGGAGTATTACCCCTTGTCTCCTTCTCAGAAGGGAATCTATTTTGCCGCCTCTGTAGATGAAACGGGAATTGCTTATAATATGCCCTATGTGTTCCGTCTGAGAGGAACGGTAGAGATCCCAGCCCTCCGGAGAGCATTCCGCACCCTTGTAGATCGTCATGAGATCCTGCGTACAGGATTTTTTATGATAGATGGGGAACCGATGCAGAGAGTTTTCCATCAGGAAAAAGGGGAACTGGAAGTCTGTCAAGACTTTGACAGAACAGAAGAGGAACTTCTGAAAGACTTTGTCTGTCCATTCGATCTAAAACAGCCTCCTTTGATTCGGGGGAAGCTGGTTTGTCGGAAAGATGAATATATCCTATTTATAGATCTGCACCATATTGTATTTGACGGACTCAGTGGGAAGGTTTTGTTCCGGGAGTTGTCGGAACTTTACAATGGGATAGAACTTCCGGAGCCGGAAAGACAGTATAAAGATTACTGCACTTGGATGGCAGGAAGAGACCTGGCTTCTCAAAGAGAATTCTGGCTGGAACGGTTTAGAGAAACACCTGATAAATTGACCTTGCCCACAGATTTCCCCAGACCCCAAGAACGAAGCTTCCGCGGTGGGGTAGTGTCTGCGCCCATAGAGCCGTCTCTTGCAGAAAGGCTCCATGGTCTGGCAACTGCAGAGGGTGTGACGGATTACACACTGTATTTATCTGCGGCCATGATTCTTTTGGGGAAATACAGCAGACAAGAGAATATTGTTTTGGGAACAGCCTCCGGTGGCAGACCCCATGACCGACTGCGCAATATGGTGGGAATGTTTGTCAATACCTTGGCACTGGGGATCGATCTGAAGAAAGCAGAGTCCTTCCGTTCTTTCTTAGGAAGGGTGGGAGAACTCACGGCGCAGGCTCTTTCCAATCAGGATTATTCCTACAGCTGGCTTGTAGAAGAACTGGGGATCTCCGGAGATCCCACCGGCAATCCTCTCTTTGATGTGATGTTTGCTTTGGAGCATGAGGGAGAGAGCCTTTTGACCCTCCATGGGGTAGAGTGTGAAGCCATTGTGGCAGAGCAAACTACGGCAAAGTTCGACCTGACATTCCAAATTACCCAAGGGGAAAAGAACACAAGGATTGCGCTGGAATATGGAGCAGACTTGTTCCGAGAGGAAACGGCCCACAGAATGATCCGCCATTATATTGCCATTTTAGAGCAGATCATGAAAACGCCGGAAGGAACAGTTGCATCCCTGATTCCCCTTACCCAAGAGGAACGGAAAGAAATTACAGGGGTATTTAATGCCACTGCTCATGATCTGTCTACAGACGGTTGTCTCATGGAAATCTTTGGGCAGCGGGTTCAGGAGCAACCGGACAGAACTGCTGTGGTATACGGCGAGGAGTCCCTGACTTACAGGGAACTGAATGAAAAGGCCAACGCTGTAGCATGGACGTTGAGGGAACTGGGCGTCAGCCGTGGAGATCGAGTTGCCATCCTGCCCAAACGTGGGATCGGCACCATTGTGGGACTCTGCGGTATCCTAAAGGCAGGTGCGGCATATGTACCCATTGACCCCGGCTATCCGGAACAGCGCATCCGAGATATTCTGGAAGATGCAAGCCCCAAGGCGGTTTTGACCTACGGTTGCACAGTAGAAACGGATCTGCCTGTGATCTCTCTGGATACGGAAGCAGACTGGGATATGAGACGGTCAGATGTACCCCTTGTAAACTGTCCCGAGGACATTGCCATCTGCATCTATACCTCCGGCACAACAGGAAAGCCTAAGGGTGTTTTGGTTCGCCATAAGGGAATTGTGAACCTTGTGACGGATTGCGATTATATGCCCTT
>JAZSAO010000130.1:0-4330 GCA_045601945.1 Faecousia sp.
TGTCTACTACGAAATCGGTACAAAATTAGGAATCCCTACTGCCCTCTCCGCCCCATCCGGGGCACCTCTCCCATTGGAGAGGCAAGGGTATTTACCAACTTGGTGAACAGTTCGACAAATGAAAAATTGCTCCTGTCAAGGGGGGGATATAAAAAGGGGAGCGTCACGGATGGTGACGCTCCCGGTGGGGATATGTAATGAAGTGGGGAATCAGAAGATACCCTGTTCCATCATAGCCTCGGCGACCTTCTTGTAGCCTGCGATGTTGGCGCCGGCAACCAGATTGTAGCCCAGACCGTATTCTTCTGCAGCCTCTGCGGAAGCCTTGTGGATGTTGATCATCATGCGATGGAGCTGCTCGTCCACTTCTTCTGCGGTCCATACCAGACGCTCGGAGTTCTGTGCCATTTCCAGACCGGAAACGCCAACGCCGCCTGCGTTAACTGCCTTAGAAGGAGCAACGATCATGCCTTCCTGAGCCATCAGATAGCTGAGGGCATCGTTGGTAGTGGGCATATTGGCAACCTCGATGTAGTACTTAACACCGTTGGCAGCGATCTTTTCAGCGGAGTCCATACGGACGTCGTTCTGCATAGCAGAGGGCATAACAACGTCAACCTTTACGCCCCAAGGTTTCTCGCCGGGGAAGAAGGGAACGCCGAACTTGTCGGCATAGTCCTGAACCTTGTTACGGCCGGAGGAACGCATTTCCAGCAGATATTCGACCTTTTCTGCACTGGAGGAAACGCCTTCTTCGTCATAGATGTAGCCGTCGGGACCGGAGAGGGTCACGACCTTGGCACCTAAATGCATAGCCTTCTTACAGATGCCCCATGCAACGTTGCCGAAGCCGGAGATCGCAATGGTCTTGCCCTCGATTGACTCGCCTTCGTGCTTCAGGACTTCCTGCAGATAGTACATGGCACCGTAGCCTGTAGCCTCGGGACGGGTCAGGGAGCCGCCGTAGGTGAAGCCCTTACCGGTGAGAACGCCGTTTTCCCATACGCCCTTGAGGCGACGGTACTGGCCGAAGAGGTAGCCGATCTCACGGCCGCCAACGCCCATGTCACCTGCGGGAACGTCGATGTCGGGTCCGATATAGCGGTACAGAGCAGACATATAACTCTGGCAGAAACGCATGATCTCAGCGTTGGACTTGCCGGCGGGGTCGAAGTCGGAACCACCCTTGCCGCCGCCCATGGGCAGGCCGGTGAGAGCGTTCTTAAAGGTCTGTTCAAAACCGAGGAACTTAATAATGCCTTCGTAGACATTGGGCTGGAAACGCAGACCGCCCTTGTAGGGGCCGATGGCGCCGTTGAACTGGCAACGGTAGCCGGTGTTGGTGTGGGTCTGGCCATTGTCGTCTACCCAGCAAACGCGGAAGGTAAACATACGCTCGGGCTCAACCATACGACCCAGAAGGTCTACCTTTTCGTATTCGGGATGCTTGTCGATGACGGGGGACAGGGAAGACAGGACTTCCTCTACAGTCTGAACGAACTCAGGCTGATTGGCATGCTTTTTTCTAACATCCTCAATGGTACGCTGTACATATGCGTTCATATTATTCGTTCTCCTTTATGTATAATAAGGAATATAATCAGAAATTCTCAATGATGGAAACGATCTCGGAACCGATGCGCTTCTGTGCTTCCTGGGTAGCTGCGCCGATGTGGGGGGTGCAAGCAACCATGGGATGGCTGTACAGAGCGTGGTTTGCAGAGGGCTCTTCTGCGAATACGTCCAGACCTGCGCCGCGAACCTTGCCGCTTTCCAGAGCAGCCAAGAGAGCGTCTTCGTCTACGTTGGAGCCACGGGAGGTGTTGACGATGACAACGCCGTCCTTCATCTTGGCAATGTTTGCCTCGGAGATCAGCTTGCCGCCATCAACAGCGGGAGCATGAACGCTGATGAAGTCGGACTTTGCCAGCAGCTCGTCCATTTCTACATAGGGAATGCCCATCTGCTCTTCGATTCCGGGGATGTGGAAAATATCGAAAGCAATGACGTTCATGCCGATGGCCTTAGCCATCTTGCCCAGAGCCTGACCGATACGGCCGAAGCCTACGATACCCAGAGTCTTACCGCTGAGCTCGATGCCCTTGCCGTAAGCCTTCTTTTCCCATTTGTCTTCACGCATGGTGTGACCTGCGATGGAGATATAACGGGAGCAAGCGAACATCAGACCCATAGCCAGTTCTGCAACGGACTGAGAGGAAGCGCGGGGGGTGTTCATGACCTTAATGCCGTTTTCTTCGGCATACTTAACGTCGATGTTGTCTACGCCGACACCGCCGCGGATGATCAGCTTCAGATTGCTGCCCTTAGCTTCGTCGATGTGGTTTGCACGGACCTTGGTCTTGGAACGAACGATGACAACATCGAAATCACGGAGGGCTGCGCCCAGTTCTTCGGGAGCATAGAACTGCTCGACAACTTCATGACCCTGAGACTGCAGGGCTGCGATGGCGGACTTATCCATTCCGTCGGTAACAAGAATACGCATTTGATGATCTCCTTAATTCTAAAATTCTAAATATTGTGCTTAAATCATGGGCATCTTTAGAGATGACCGAAAAAATTATTTGTTTTCTTCTTCGAACTTCTTCAGGCACTCTACCAGAGCCTCGACGCCTTCTTTGGGCATTGCGTTGTAGGTGGAAGCACGGAGGCCGCCTACAGACTTATGGCCCTTCAGGTTCTCGAAGCCGGCTGCCTTGGTGTAAGCAATGACCTTAGCATCCAGTTCTGCATCACCGGTAACGAAGGGGATGTTCATGAGGGAACGGGATTCGGTCTCGACAGTGCCCTTAAACATAGCAGACTGATCCAAGAAGTCATACATGACCTTTGCCTTGTCTTCGTTGATCTCGTTCATCTTTTCCAGACCGCCCAGGCTCTTCAGGTACTTAAAGACCTTACCGCAGCAGTAGATAGCCCAGCAGTTGGGGGTGTTGTACATGGAACCTGCATCGTCATGGGTCTTATAGGACAGGTAGACGGGAGTCTTGGGGTCCAGATCCTCGCGGATCAGGTCTTCGCGGATGATAACAACGACCATACCTGCGGGACCGACGTTCTTCTGTACGCCTGCGTAGATCAGACCGTAGTCAGCGACGTTGCAGGGCTTGGACAGGAACATGGAAGACTGGTCGGAAACAAGGATCTTACCCTTGGTGTTGGGCAGCTTGCTGTAAGTCGTGCCGTGGATGGTTTCGTTCTCGCAGATGTAAACATAGTCTGCATCCTCGGGAATGTCCAGATCGGAGCAATCGGGAACGTAGGAGTAGTTCTTATCCTTAGAAGAAGCGGCAACGATAACTTCGCCATACTTCTTAGCCTCGGAGATGGCCTTTTTGGACCATGCGCCGGTCTCGATGTAAACAGCCTTGCCGTTCTTCATCAGGTTCATGGGGATCTTGGCGAACTGGAGGGTTGCGCCACCCTGAATGGAGAGGACCTTATAGTTGTCGGGAATACCCATGAGATCACGGAGATCCTGTTCGGCCTCGTCGATGATTTGCTGATAGACCTTAGAGCGGTGGGACATTTCCATAACGCCCATACCGGCGCCACGGTAGTTGAGCAGTTCGTCACGGATCTCTTCCAGAACGGGGACGGGCATGGTTGCGGGACCTGCAGAGAAGTTATAAGTACGATTGTACATGGATCTTACCTCCAAAATTTTTCTGGGTATACCATGATACCCACGTATTTTTAGTATACGATAAAAAGAAGGAATAATCAAGCCCCCAATGATGAAAATGCTGGAAAATTTAAAAAAATTCATCTATGAAATTGGGTATTATTCCCAGCCTCTTGATATTTTTTCCGTGTAGCCAAACCACCGCGAATGTGACGTTCTGCCTTGTTGATCTCCAAGACGACCTTTACCTGCTGATATAGACTATGATTAATGTGAAAGAGCCGTTCCGCAATGTCCTTATGTACCGTAGATTTACTGATGCCGAATTCCTTAGCGGCAGCGCGGACAGTGGCTTGATTATCAATAATGAACACAGCAAGATCGCAGGCCCGCTGTTCCATAGCTTTGTTCAAATCTAAAACCCCCCTTAGCTGTGTGTTCAAAACAGCATATGCACAGCCCAAGGCAGATATGCAGGGAGAAGATCCGCCCCTGTTAAGGTTTATGGAACCGTTGGTTCGATAAACTCTGATCGGTTTGGGGAAGGCTCCCTTGGGGGAATTCCCCCAAGAGAGCCTTGTGCTTTATGGTGTAGATTTAGGGATCAATTTGCAAAGAAGGCCTTTGCACTGTCGGAGTAGGCGAAGAGGGCTTTGCACAGGTCGCCCAACACGCCGGTCTTAT
>JAZSAO010000131.1:0-6725 GCA_045601945.1 Faecousia sp.
CTCCGCCGCAGTCGCGGCACCTCTCCCATTGGAGAGGCAAGGGTCTATGCCAACTTGGTGAACAGTTCGCCCGATCCATGGAAAGTGGCAAAACGCCCGATTCCTCCGAAACACAATCCCTTGTAAAGCTACTGCAAACCCATATCACCGAAAATTACTATGTCTGCACCAATGAAATTTTGGTCGGTCTGGGACAAATGTATGTTGCAGATGAACGGTCTCGGAATAACATCGACAGACATGGAAACGGCACAGCCGCCTTTATCCGAGACGCCATAGAATTTTTTTGCAAAATGAGGTAAAAAGAAGATCCTGTCCATCACGGGCAGGATCTTCTTATCTTCATGATTCTGTTTCCTCGGTTTGGGGCATGGCAAGGCCCGCTACGTGGGACACAGGGAGGGAAAAGACAATGCCTTGGGCTTTCTTTTGCATGCCCATCTGCTTGTACAGGGCGTGGAAAACCTGATCTCGGATGTCCTTTTCCACTACCATCATAAGCAGTTCCTTATCTGCGTGGATGGTAATACCGAAGAATGCCGCATCCTTTTCCTGTGCTACGCCTCTGCCGTGGATAATGGTGCCTCCTCGAGCGCCATGCTCACGGGCTACCTCCATGGCATCGTCTGCATAGCCTGCGTTAACGATGGCGAAAATCACTTCATGTTCATTGGTGGTCATAGCTGTTCCTCCCTTCCCTGCTTGTTATTGCTTAAGAACTGATATAGATTGACTCCAATCACCCCGGACAAGGGTGTGGCGAAGGCGATGCCCTTACCATTGCGGATGGTGTGGAATTTCTCTTCCAGACATTTCATAATAGGTTCTACCATATCCTCCCGAACCACGCTGAAGAGGACGGCTTTATGGACATTGAGACCTAACATTTCCACGATCTCCGATTGGGCAGTACCCTTACCTCCTACCGCCATTTGGAAATTTACCTCAAACTGGCTGAGAACGTCCAAGTAAAATTCACCCTTGTTCCGATCCACTACGGTAACAACAATTTCCAGCTTTTTAATTGCCGATTCATTCACTGCATTTGCCATACGCCCACCTCCTTACATAAAATTGATGATCTGCTCATCATCCGCAGACAAAATCCGATGCATGGCTCGCTTTTCCTTGATCTTATTAGACACAATGGCCTTAAAGCCCAGAAGCTGAATGGTGATCAAGGGGGTCATGGCAACCAGAGCCACCACGCCGAAACCGTCCCGGAGAACAGCGCTTTCCCCCTGCAAAGCTACGCAAATACCAATAGCAAAGGGCAGAATAAAGCCCGATGTCATAGGGCCGCTTGCAACACCGCCGGAGTCAAAGGCAATGGCCGTATACACCGGAGGCACAAACAGGGATAATGCCAGAGAAATAAAATATCCCGGAATCAAATAATATGCCAAGGAGAAATCGAAAATGATCCGCACCACACTCAGAGCAATGGCCAAGCCAACGCCTACACAGAGACCGACCATCATAGACTTTTTCGTGACGTATCCACCGGTAATGTCCTCGACTTGGCTGTTCAGCACATGAATGGCAGGCTCTGCCAAAACGACCAAAATACCAATGGCTAACCCCAGTCCCACAAGAACTGCCTTAGGGAGAGTCGCTGTTTGCAGCCCCATTTTGTAGCCAATGGGCATATAGCCTACATTGACACCGGTCAAGAACAGAACCAACCCGATATAAGTAAATAGAACGCCTACACCGATCTTCAGCAGTTGCTTTTTGGGCAGTTTTAGGAAAAAGATCTGACACAGGAGGAAGAATCCCACGATCAGCCCCAAGGCAACCCCAACCTCTTTGGCTACATGCCCGGCATTTTCCAAATAGGTCAGGAGAACATTTTCTCCCACAGAGCCATAGTTTACTGTATAGCTAAGACCGTTATCTGCAAAGATCCCCAGCACCAGCACCGCAAGAATGGGCCCGATCGAGCAAAGGGCAACCAGACCGAAGCTGTTTTCCTGACTATGACGGTCACCCAAAACAGCAGAGATACCAACGCCTAACGCCATAATAAAAGGCACCGTAATAGGCCCTGTTGTCACGCCCCCGGAGTCAAAAGCCATGGGCAGAAGATCCAAATTGTCATTCACCGCCAAAAGCAGCGCCATAGCAAACAGGAGCATATAAAACAGCATCAGCAGTTTAGACAGCCGTTCCTTAAACACGATCCGCAGGATTGCAAGGAGCAGAAAGCCGCCTACACCGAACCCAACCACATAAACCAGCAATTTTCCGTCCATCACGGAACTGACCTGATTGGCAAGAACCTGCAGATCCGGCTCTGCAATGGTAATCAGCATACCCAGAACAAAGCACACTCCAAGCAGCAGCTCCAATTTCTTCTGTCGAGAGAGTCCTGCGCCTACATGGGTTCCCATAGGGGTCATGGCAATATCCGCACCTAAATTAAACAGGCCAATGCCCACTATCAGCAAAACCGCCCCTATGGTAAAGCTGAAAAGTTCCCTTCCCTGAAAGGAAAAGCCCGGAAGCATAGCAATCAAATATACGATCAGGGTAATGGGCAAAGCCGAGATCAGCGCCTCCTTGATTTTCTCCCATAATTCCTTCAAATTCTTCACCTACCCAATAAAATCTATTCCATATATAGATAGTATATCATAGATTCCTATTTTTTCCAAGGTCACCGGGCAAAGATATATGGTACCCCCTGAAAATTTTTCTTGAATATTCAGCAAAAGGTGGTATAATGTGAATCGTGGAGGAGAGATCTTCCATATATCTTAAAATCCAATGAAAACGAGGGAAAACACTATGAAGAAAATTCTTGCCATGATCCTTGTGATCGCCATGGTCGCGGGACTTATACTCCTGACCGGTTGTGGCGAGGAAAAGACCAATGAAACCACCGCCACCGAAGCAACCGGCACATCCGAAACTGCAGCCACTTCCGACACTACCTTGGCACTGGTAGTTGCCGGCACTTTCGGCGATCGTTCCTTCTACGATTCTTCTAAGGAAGGCGCAGACCGTCTGGCAAAGGATCTGGGCGTAAAGGTCAACTACATCGAATGCAACAATGACAGCCATACCACCCAGATGCAGAACGCCGCCGACAAGGCAGACATCGTCGTTCTGGTAGGTTGGGAATTCTACGAGGTAGAAACCGTCGCTCCCCAGTATCCCGATGTGAAGTTTATTTGGATAGATAACGCAACCGGTGCTCCCGTCTCTAATGTTCTGAACATCACCTATGCCCAGAACGAAGGTTCCTTCTTAGCCGGCTACATTGCCGCCGCTATGAGTAAGTCCGGCGTTGTCGGTGCCGTAGGCGGAGAAGATTCCGACACCATCAATGACTTTATCGTTGGTTATGAGCAGGGTGCAGAGTACTACGAAACCGAGAGCGGAAAGGCTATCTCCGTAGTCAGCAACTACACTAACTCCTACGACGATCCCACCACCGGCAAGAACTGCGCCATTGCTCTGAACGAACAGGGTGCAGATGTCATTTTCCAGATCGCCTCTGCCGCAGGTGACGGCGTATTCGAAGCCGCTAAGGAAAAGGGCATCTATGCCATCGGTGTTGACTCCGATCAGAAGTACATCGACGAAAACGTCATCATCTGCTCTATGAAGAAGGAAGTCGGCAACTCCATTTATGAAGCTGTCGAGAAGTTCCTTGCAGGTGATACCTCTCTCCTCGGCACCACTTGGATCGCTGATATGGCTACAGGCTATGTAGGCATCGGCTACGGTGAAGAAGGCTCTGCCCAGCAGATCTCCGAGGACATCAAGGCTGCTGTAGAAGCCCTTGCCGCCAAGATCATTTCCGGCGAAATCGTCGTCAATACCACTCGCTAAACTCCATACACCCCAGAGGCTGTCTCTGTGAATCTCTCAGATTCAGTTTAGAGACAGCCTCTGTTTTATCTTCTCCCAAACTCTAAATTTTCGTTTGTCGAACTGCGATTTATTACAAGCAATCCCTAAATTTATTTTGTATTAAGGAGGATCCCATGGAAAATAATGCCGTTCGTTTCGACCATGTGTCTATGGAATTCCCCGGTGTTCTTGCCAACGATGATATTTCTTTAGAGATCCGAAAGGGCGAGGTTTTCGCCTTAGTCGGAGAAAACGGTGCGGGAAAATCCACCCTTATGAATCTTCTCTACGGCATCCACACTCCCACAACAGGAAACATCTACATAAAAGGGCAAAAATCGGAACACCACACCCCTGAAAAGGCTATAGCAATGGGCGTCGGTATGGTTCATCAGCATTTTATGTTGGTTCCCTCCTTTACCGTTGCCCAGAATATCGTTCTCAGCCGAGAACCCCGTAAATTCAAACTCTTTTGCGACGGCAAAAAAGCCATTGATCTTGTCCACAGTCTTTCCGATGAATATGGCTTGGAGGTTGACCCTACCGCCATTGTCGGTGAACTGGGCGTAGGTCTGCAACAACGTGTAGAAATCCTGAAAGCCCTATATCGGGGTGCGGATATCCTCATCTTAGACGAGCCTACCGCTGTCCTTACCCCTCAAGAAACCACGGAACTTTTCTCCGTGATCCGACGGGTGGTAAAGGAAAAATCAATGACTGTGATCTTGATCACCCACAAGCTCTACGAAGTCAAAGCCATTTCCGATCGGGTAGGCATTATGCGCAAGGGCAAGCTTGTAGATGTACGGGAAACCGCCTCTGTCACGGAGCGAGAACTTGCATCCCTTATGGTAGGCCGTCCCGTTCTATATGAAACACCGGAGAAAACCGGCACCGTGGGGCAGATCCAACTGGAAACAAAGGATCTGACCGTCTACGACAACCGCGGTCTGGTGGCTGTGGACAGTCTTTCCCTATCTGTTCGCAGTGGGGAGGTCTTAGGCATTGCCGCCATCGAGGGCAATGGCCAAAGCGAGCTGTTGGAAGCCATCACCGGCTTGCGTCCCTGTGCCGCCGGAACGGTTACTGTCTGTGGCGAAATTGCTACCGGAAAAGATCCCGGCGAGATCCGAGAAATGGGGCTGGCCCACATTCCCGAAGATCGCCTCGTCACCGGTGTCAGCAAGGATGCTTCTGTTGCAGAAAACCTCTTAGTCGGAAGACATCGTGACCCGGAATTCCAAGGGTTTGCAGGCTACCAGAAGCAAAACTCCATTGCCCGATATGCCGAGTCCCTTTTTGAATCCTTCGATATTCGCGGTGCAGGCATTGACGTAACCGCCGGTTCCCTATCCGGTGGCAATCTGCAAAAGGTTGTGGTTGCCAGAGAATGCTCCTTTGACACCCCCGTTCTCATTATCTCTCAGCCCACTCGGGGTGTTGACGTAGGCGCTATTGAGTTTATCCACAAAGAAATTATCACAAAGCGGAACGAAGGAAAGGCCATATTGCTTTCCTCTGCCGATTTAGACGAGGTTTTCCGCCTGTCCGATCGGATCATCACCCTGTATGAAGGGCAGATCACCGGAGAGTTTACCCCGAATTCTATCGAAAAAGACGAGTTGGGCTATTACATGACCGGCAACCGCAGGAAGGAGGGAACGCCATATGAAATCCCGCTCCTTTAATACTCGCTATCTGCTATCCTTGGGGCTAAGTATTGCGGCCGCCCTTTTCTTGGGGGCAATCGTCTTACTCCTTGCAGGCTTTAACCCTCTGAAAGCCTACGGTGCCATTATAGAGGGTGCTTTCGGCAACAAACGGCATATTGGCGATTTTCTGGAATATGCCATGGTGCTGTGTCTTTGCGGTCTTGCCTGTGTTTTAGGTGCTCGTGTAGGGATCTTTAACGTAGGCGGCGAAGGACAGCTGATCTTAGGTGCCATCTGTGCCTGTCAGGTGGGCGTTTGGATGCAGGATCAACCGGGATGGTTGGTGCTTATCTGCGCTGCCCTGACCGCTATGGTCGTAGGTGGATTCTATGCCTTTATCCCCGGGATCTTAAAGGTTAAGGTAAAGGTCAACGAGGTCATTACCACCATTATGCTTAACACCGTAGCCGTGTGCCTGTGCCAATATCTTGCCAAAGGTCCATGGAAAAATCCCAATAAGAACATGGTCGCCGCCACAGGCCAGCCCAATGCAGATCACTGGCTCACAAGCTTGATCCCCGGTTCTAAACTGTCTACCGCCATTTTTGCCGCCGTGATCATTACCTTCCTCCTATGGTATGTCCTGTCCAAAACCGCTACGGGCTACGAACTGAAGCTAACGGGGCAGAATCCCCGTTTTGCCTTCTTCAGCGGTATGAAGACCCATCGTCTGATTCTGATCTGCATGGTACTTTCCGGGGCTCTCTGCGGTCTGGTGGGAATGTTCCGTGTCTATGGTGGGGAACATATTTATAAATCCTCTATCAGTAACGACTATTATTTTGAGGGACTTATGGTTGCCATGATTGCCGCCTACGAACCTCTTCCCGTTGTGGGGCTGTCTCTGTTTTTTGCCATTTTGAAAATCGGCGCAGATGAACTGCAATATATTGGCATCCCCTCTCAGATTTATCTGATTATTCAGACCGTGGTAATTTTCGCCATGGCTGCACAAAACAGCATCCTATCTATGTTAAAAACTCGTGTCAGCAAAAAAGCCGCCCCCGCCGGGCAGAAGGGAGGCGTAACCCATGAATGATCTTTTCTCCCGTATTTTCTCCCCTGCAACCTTGAATGAAACCCTTCGTACCGCTACCCCCGTGGCCTTGGCCGCCATTGGCGGTGCTATGACGGAGCATGCCGGCATTATGA
>JAZSAO010000132.1:0-3415 GCA_045601945.1 Faecousia sp.
GAATCGTCCCGAAGGGACACAAAAAATCGACAAGTAAAAATATAACGGCAAGAGCGTAGCGCCGGGAGAGGAGTCCGGAGGAGAGGGCGGTTATTTCCGAGGAGAAAAGCTGTGAGACCACCATGGTGCCGATAGGAAATCGGTTCTTGCGCTTTTATGGATTGCGATAAATTGGAAGGAATCATTGTATCCGAGGAGAATCCTTACTATTCTTCCGATGAAGCCGGCATTCAGGCTCCACTGCAGAGGAATACGCCAAGAAATATGATCTTTCCTTTGTGGCACTGCCGCAAGAGAATCGGCCGGAGACGGAATTCACCATTGCTGATTTTGCGGATTGTAATGCACAGTGGTATGAAGAGGGCGTTGATTTTATGCTCCGCCGGGGATACATGAACGGCGTAGGTAAGAATACATTTGCTCCCGACAACACATTGACCCGCGCCCAGTTTGCCTGCATGATACAGAGATACTTGACCGCGGAATAAGGGGGAAATTTTTCCGGCGAAACCCGGCATAAGATAGATCATACAAAACACGGACTCTGTCACAGAGGGCTTTCTCTGTGACAGAGTTCCTTTTCCTAACATTGGGATACAAAAAGGGGATCGTATCTGTCCAACGGTGAAAAGAAGTTTATCGGAAAAGCTGTCTAACATGAAGACAATCACAGGAATCAGCGTAAATTCTGTAGAATAAGGCTTGACTTTCTAACATCCAATTGGTACAATTATGGTGGCGTTTAACGGAATTGTATATCCCCCCGAGGGGGATGCTTACGATTCCCACAATTCTATTTGCCTGAAAACAACAGGAGGAATTTTTCTATGAGCGAAAACCGTTATTACACGATTGAGCAGATGGAGGAAGCAACCGCTTCTTTGCTGGAAAACGGCAAGAAGGTCGGAGCTGACAGCTGGCAGCAGCGTGCCAAGAAGCAGTCTCCTCATTGCGGCTTCGGCGAAAGCGGCACCTGCTGCCGTATCTGCTCCATGGGCCCCTGCCGCATTACCCCCAAGGCTCCCCGCGGCATCTGCGGCTGCGACATGCATGGCATCGTAGCCCGTAACTATCTGCGTTTCACTGCCGGCGGCAGTGCTACCCACTCCGACCACGGCCGTGAGATCTGCCACACCCTCCACGAGACCCGTGAAGGCGGCAACTACACCGTTAAGGATCCCGAAAAGCTCAAGCGCATCGCCGCTGAGTGGGGCATCGAATTCGAGGGCAAGGACATTTACGAACTGGCTCACGAAGTTGCAGAAGTCGGTCTGCTGGAATACGGCAAGCCCTTCGGCACCCAGCGTTTTACCAAGCGCGCTCCCGAACACACCCAGAAGCTGTGGGAAGAGGCTGAGAACATGCCCCGCGCAATCGACCGTGAGGTTTCCCAGTCCTTACATATGACCCACATGGGTTGTTCTTCCGATCCCGAGGCTCTGATTCGTCACTCTCTCCGTGCCGGCCTGTCCGATGGCTGGGGCGGCTCCATGATGGGCACCGAGTTCTCCGACGTTCTCTTCGGCACTCCCAAGCCCGTTGACACCACTGCCAACATCGGCGTTATGGAAAAGGACATGGTCAACATTATCGTTCACGGCCACGATCCTTCCCTGTCCGAGATGATCGTCTTCTACGCAAACGATCCCGAAATGATCGCTCTGGCTAAGAGCGTTGGTGCTAAGGGCATCAACATTGCCGGCGTTTTCTGTACCGCTAACGAAGTCGCTATGCGTCACGGCGTTCCCATGGCAGGTAACTTCCTGAGCCAGGAAAACGTTGTCCTCACCGGTGTCTGCGAAGCCATCGTTGTTGACGTACAGTGCATTTTCCCCGCATTGGGACCCCTGTCCAAGTGCTTCCACACCAAGTTCATCACCACTTCTCCCATTGCACAGATCCCCGATTCTGAGTTCTATCGCTTCAGCGCAGAGGCTGCAGGCGAGAATGCAAAGGCTATCGTTAAGATGGCAGTTGAGAACTTCCAGAACCGTAACCCCGATCTGATCTGCATCCCCCAGCAGAAGACCAAGGCTACCGTCGGCTACTCTGTTGAGGCTATCAAGACCTGCCTGGACGGCGTTACCAACAGCCATGTGGATACCCTGGGCTCCACCAAGCCCCTGGTTGACGTTGTTAAGTCCGGTGTTCTCCGCGGTGCAGTTGCTATGGTTGGCTGTAACAACCCCAAGGTTCGCCCCGACACTGCTCACATCGAGCTTATGAAGAAACTCATTGCCAACGACATTATCGTCATTGTTTCTGGCTGCTCTGCACAGGCTGCTGCTAAGGCAGGTCTCCTTGATAAGGCTGCTAAGGAACTCTGCGGCGAGGGTCTGAAGCGTGTTTGCGAACTGGTTGACATTCCCCCCGTACTCCACATGGGCTCCTGCGTTGATATCTCCCGTATGATGATCCTGGCTTCCGATATCGCCAAGGATTGGGGCATCAACATTTCTCAGGTTCCCGTTGTAGGCTGCGCTCCCGAATGGATGAGTGAGAAGGCTGTTTCCATCGGTAACTACGTTGTTGCTACCGGTATCGAAACCTTCCTGGGCGTTGATCCTTACACCAAGGGCTCTGACAAGGTCACCGAGCTCCTCCAGGGCGAAAACGGCATCAAGCAGTGGGTCGAGGCAAAGTTCGTCGTCGAAACCGACATGGACAAGCTCTGCGATAAGATGATCGCCTGCATCGAAGAAAAGCGTGCCGCTCTGGGCATCTAAACCATTATGAAATTAGCCATTACCGGCAAAGGCGGCGTAGGAAAAACGACTCTTTCTTCCACCTTGGCAAGACTTTACGCAGCAGAAGGACGGACCGTCCTTGCAGCTGACGTAGACCCGGATGCCAACTTAGGTCTGGCCCTTGGCCTGACGGAAGAAGAGGTCAATTCCATTGTTCCTATTTCCAAGATGAGAACTCTGGTAGAGGAACGGACCGGCGCCAATGCAGCAAATAAATTCTTTAAGTTAAATCCCCAAGTCCACGATATTCCCGATAAATTCTCCAAGGACATTCACGGCGTGAAGCTCCTGGTTATGGGAACCGTAGAGACCGGCGGAAGCGGCTGTGTCTGCCCCGAGCACGTGATGCTCAAGGCGATCCTGTCTTCCCTGATCCTGCGGAAGGACGATGTGGTGATTATGGATATGGAAGCAGGCCTTGAGCATCTGGGCCGTGGCACTGCCAGCTGTATGGATCAGTTCATCGTGGTAGTAGAGCCCGGCGCAAGAAGCCTGCAGACTTACGAGAAGGTCAAGCAGCTTGCAGCAGACTTAGGGATCTTCAAGGTCTCTGTTGTCTGCAACAAGGTGCGAGGCGAGGAGGATCGCCAATACCTTCGCAGCAAGATCCCGGAAGAGGATCTGCTGGGATTTATTTCCTATGATACCTATGTCATAGATGCCGACAG
>JAZSAO010000133.1:0-7457 GCA_045601945.1 Faecousia sp.
TGTCGCCCTTGGGCGACTGAGAGGGCAGTAGGGGCTTTCATTATGTACAGTCATTCAGAGCAAGTACCATCCACTTCTGTGCCTACTACAAACTCGCTCGGTAAACAGTTCCCTGCCTACTACGAAATCTGTACAAAAAGTGGAATCCCTACTGCCCTCTCGGCCGCAGTCGCGGCACCTCTCCCATTGGAGAGGCAAGGGTCTTTACCAACTTGGTAAACAACTCTATAAACGGGAATTAGAACGATAAATCACAGTTTGTCGGTCTGTTTATGGTTTGCACCTGTAGGGGCGAAGCCGTGTCTTCGCCCGTGGCAGTATCGTCGCAGATAGCAATATCTCCATTCGTAAAAATCATCGTACCACATCGTAGGGGCGAACTGTGTTCGCCAGAAAATGTTTCTATTTTGTGCGTTTTTCGTATAAATAACAACATTTTCGTTGTCGATCATTAGCGGGCGAACACAGTTCGCCCCTACGATCATAATCGTCATTGTTACGTTCAATGAGACCCGGTGCTTATTGTAAGTGCCTCGGGCGATGACACAGCATCGCCCCTACAAGACCTTTACAAACTTGAAAATAGTTCGATAAACGAAAATTTGAAGATGAAATCACAGTTTATCGGAGTGTTTGACGGGGGGCGATGTGGCAAGCCGGTGGGCAAAGGGAAAGATTGTTCTGCTGTTGGGGAATTTTACGGCATTGCATTCTTTTTGATTTTATGGTACAATGGATGGGATCAAAGGCGAAGGAAGTGATTAGTATGAAGGAACGATATCGGGTTACGGGAATGACCTGCGCCGCCTGTTCTGCAAGAGTCCAACGGGTTACGGAACGGCTGGAAGGCATGGAAAACTGCCATGTCAATCTTCTGTCCGGAACGATGGATGTGGTTTATAAAGAAGAGGTCTTGACATCGCAACAGATCATTGATGCAGTGGTAGATGCAGGATATGGTGCAGAAAAGGAAAATGCCGATGCCCAACTGCGGAGATCGCCGGATCTGAAAAATATGAAGCTACGCCTTTGGGTTTCCATTCCTCTATTGGTGATCCTGATGTATTTCACGATGGGCCATATGGTCGGACTTCCCCAAATTGTCCACGGATTCCCTTTGGCGCTGGTGGAACTGGCATTGACCCTTCCTGTGGTGATCGTGAACGGCGCGTATTATAAAAAGGGCCTGCGCTCCCTATGGAAAGGGGCGCCCAATATGGACACCCTCATTGCTGTGGGTTCCGGTGCGGCTCTGATCTATAGTCTGGTGGTGAGTGTGCAGATCGCCTTGGGGAAAGGAGATCCCCATGATCTGTATTATGAATCTGCGGCTATGATCCTTGCCCTTGTAACCTTGGGGAAGTTCTTTGAAACCAAGTCCAAGGGGAAAACCGGAGAAGCTATTGCATCTCTCATGGATCTGTCTCCCCAAACCGCAACGGTATTCCGAGAGGGACAGTGGGTACAGCGACCCACCCAGATGGTGGCGAGAAATGACATCATTCGCGTAGCCCCCGGTGGACGGATCCCTGTTGACGGAACCGTAACGGAGGGAGAATCCACCGTAGACGAAAGCGCCCTTACGGGAGAAAGTCTCCCTGTGGAAAAGACTCCCGGCAGCAAGGTCTACTCCGCAACCATGAATCAAAGCGGTGTTCTGATCTTCCGCGCAGAAAAGGTGGGGCAGGATACGACCCTTGCCCAAATGATCCGTTTGGTAGAAGAAGCAGGAAATTCCAAAGCACCGATTTCCCGTTTGGCCGATAAGGTATCCGGTATTTTTGTCCCTGTGGTTATGGCCATTGCCCTTGTGACCTTTGGGGTTTGGCTGATGCTTGGAAAGGAAATCGGCTTTGCTATTTCTGCGGCAATTTCTGTACTGGTCATCTCTTGCCCCTGTGCATTGGGACTTGCCACCCCGGTTGCCATTATGGTGGCTACGGGGCAAGGGGCCAAACACGGTGTTTTGATCCGTTCCGGTGAGGCTCTGGAGACCCTCCACAAGATCGATACGGTTGTTATGGACAAAACCGGCACCTTAACGGAAGGGAAGCTGTTTGTAACAGATATTTCCGCCAAAGACCCGAAAAAGCTATTGGAGATCGTGGGAGCCTTGGAGCAGTTTTCTGAACATCCGATTGCTAAGGCAGTTCTGCGAGAGTGTGAAGAAAAGGGTATTTCCTACGGAAAGCCGGAGGGGTTCCGGGCTGTTCCCGGAAAGGGGATTTCCGCTGTTTTGGAAGGGAAATCTTACTATTGCGGAACCAAAGCCTTCTTAGAAGAACAGGGGATCTCCGTTCCTGAGGAAAAACTGCCGCCGCAGACCCTGCTGTTCTGTGGCAGTGATACGTATTTGGGCAGGATCTCTTTGGCAGACGTGGAGAAAAAGACTGCAAAATCTGCAGTTTCCCGCCTGCACGCCATGAAACTCCATGTAAAAATGCTCACCGGAGACAATGAAGCAACTGCTCGCGCCATAGGAGACCGTTTGGGGATCGGCGATGTAGTCGCACAGGTTCTTCCCGACCGTAAGGAAGGGGAAATTGCCGCTCTGCAACAGGCCGGACATGCTGTGGCAATGGTGGGAGACGGAATTAACGATGCGCCCTCTCTTGTAAGAGCGGATGTAGGCATTGCCATTGGCGCAGGAACGGATATTGCTATGGAAGCGGCGGATATTGTTCTTATGGGCAGTGATCCCGATGCCGTAGCAACTGCCATTCAGCTGAGTAAAGCCACCATCGGGAACATTAAGATGAATCTGTTCTGGGCATTTTTCTACAATGCCCTTGGGATTCCTGTGGCGGCACTGGGGCTGCTGAACCCCATGATCGGTGCGGCGGCTATGAGTTTTAGCTCTGTGTGCGTGGTCAGCAATGCTCTGCGCCTCCGCCGATTCCGCCCCAAGAATCAGGAAATTTTTGAAGCAGAAAATCGGGCAGAGGAGAGCCAAAGCCCGGAGGAAACAAGAGTCCAACAGAAAGGAGAAGACCCCATGGAACTGAAGATCGAAGGCATGATGTGCCCCCACTGCAGCGCCCACGTAGAAAAGGCTCTTTTAGCCGTTGCCGGTGTAGAGAGTGTAGCGGTCAGCTTGGAAAACAAGAACGCTGTCGTTACCGGCAACGCCGATTTCGAAGCCTGTAAAAAGGCAGTTGTAGATGCAGGTTACACTGTCTTGAATTGAAATCACACAGAATTTTTGTGCATTTTGACTATAAATAACGAGGAAACTTACGGCGGAATCATTTGACAAAGCCTCCGATATTTGCTATACTATTTCTTGGTGAGACGATGGTATCGTTTTACAAGATGATCGTATCACAACAAATATCGGAGGTTTTTATTATGGAAAAAGTATTCACTGAAAAGGCTCCTGCAGCGATCGGCCCCTATTCTCAGGCAATGAAGGTAGGCAATCTGGTCTACACTTCCGGTCAGATCCCCATTGATCCTGCCACCGGCAACGTTGAGGCGCAGGATATTGCCGGTCAGAGCCGACAGGTCATGGAGAATCTGAAGGCAGTTTTGGAAGCTGCCGGCAGTTCTACGGAAAAGGCTGTAAAGACGCTGTGCTTCCTGACGGATATGGGCAACTTCGGCGTTTTTAACGAGATCTATGCAGAGTATTTTACCGGGAAACCGGCAAGAAGCTGTGTGGCTGTCTCTGCACTTCCCAAGGGTGTTCTCGTAGAGGTAGAGGTCGTCGCGGAACTGTCTGAGTAAGTACGATTCTGAAAGCTTATGCAAATAATCCGAAAGGAGTATAACAGTGGCTAAAAGCATTTCGGTAATGATCCTGATTTTATGCCTTCTCTGTACCCTGCATCCTTCTGCCTATGCTGTGGAACATAACAGCGCGCTGTCCATAGAGGAATTTGAGGTTCTGAAGATCGTCAATCAAGAAAGGGCTAAGGAAGGGACACATCCCCTGACTTCTATCCCGGAACTGCAGCGGGCAACGGATATCCGCGCTGCGGAATTGGTGGAGGTTACAGATCATGTTCGCCCCGATGGATCCGATTGGGTCACGGTTCTGGAAGGATTGCAGATCCCAAGATTTATGTGGGCGGGAGAAAATGTTGCAGCGGGACAACTGGGACCTGTTTCGGTCATATCTGCGTGGATGAACAGCCCCGGTCACAGAAGCAACATTCTTGACAGCAACTATACCCACATGGGCGTGGGATACCATTATGACGAAGATTCTTACTACGGCACCCATTGGGTGCAGCTGTTCTACAGCAACTATTATTGCAACTATACATCCATGACCCTTGGGTTCTATGGAAAGGAGTTTTTTGAAGTCGGAACGGCTGTGGATGATCTTTCTTTAGTAGCCTGCTTACAGTGTGAAAGCTGTGGCAATTCCTATCTGCCGGTATTGGCAGAATACTGTTCCGGCTATGATCCCAATGTGACGGAAAGCCAGGAAATCACCGTCAGCGTTCTGGGACAGACCGCGAAGATAGATGTGACCCTTGGCTCCGAATCTCAGGAAACGGAACCTTCCCAGCCCCCTGCAGAACCCGGTCAGTTCTATGATCTGACAAAGGGAAGCTGGTATGAGGATTCCGTGAAGTTTATGGTTGAGCAGGGGCTTATGAACGGTGTAGGCAACGGCCGTTTTCATCCGGAGGGCTTTGTTACCAGAGCTATGCTGGTTACGATCCTCTACCGTTTAGAAGGAGAGCCTTCTGTAGAGGGTCTTCCCAATCCCTTTAGGGATGTGCCTCGAGCATGGTATACCGATGCCGTCATTTGGGCGGTAAATCATGGGATCGTCACCGGTGTGACCTATGACCGCTTCAATCCCGATGGGAATATCACCAGAGAGCAGATCGCAACCATTCTCTATCGATATGAGGGCAGCCCTGAGGCACCGGATACCCTGCCTCCCTTTGCAGACAACCGTCAGATCAGCCAATATGCCTTGCGCCCCATGAATTGGGCCATTACAGAAGGCCTTATAAACGGTATCGGCGGTGGCTTCTTGGCGCCTGCCAATACAGCAACCAGAGCCCAGATCGCAACGATCCTTGCTCGTTACATTCAGAAGCAGTGAAGCCAAAGGCTTTTCGGAGACTGTTTGATTCCCCTATGCTTTCAATCATGTTAATGAAAAAGAAAGGAAATGAATTGTTATGAAAAAAATCCTTGCAATGCTCCTTACTCTGTGCATTCTTTGTTCCCTTCTGCCTGCTGTCTATGCAGAAGTAAGCGCCAGTGCTTTGACAAAAGAAGAACTGGAAGTCCTGAAGATTACCAATCAAGAACGTGAAAAAGAAGGATTAGCCCCCCTGACTTCCCTGCCTGAACTCCAGAGAGCCGTGGATACCCGTGCTATGGAGATCGTGGACAACTTTTCTCACACCCGTCCCGATGGTAGCGATTGCTACACCGTATTAAATGGTTTGGACCTTCCCGGATACAGAACCGCAGGCGAGAATATCTCTGCCGGCTATGTGGATCCTGCTGACGCTATGAACGGCTGGATGAACAGTTCCGGACACAGAGCAAATATCCTCAATAGCAATTTTGTTCACGTAGGGATTGGACATTATTACCAGTATGACAGTGCATACAGAAACCATTGGGTACAGATGTTCTTTTCCGCTTGGAGTTGCAGCTATACCTCTATGACTCTCAGCCTTTATGAAGATAAGACCTTCCCCATGGGAACTCCCGTAGAGGATCTGGGTATCGTAGCGAACCTCCAATGCAAGTCCTGCGGAAACGCCTATCTGCCTGTGCTGGAAAGCTACTGCACCGGCTATGATCCCAATAAGAGCGGTGTTCAGACGGTTACTGTAAACTGTCTGGGTCAGACTGCTACCATCGATGTTACTGTAGAGGCTGCTGCAGTAGATACAGAAGTTAAAATTTTCCATACGCTGGAACTGGCTTCCGATATTGCTATAAAATTTGTGGTAGAAGAAGCAAAACTGGCAAAATATGACAGCTTCCGTATGGAATGTGTTCTGCCCGTTTATGAGGGAAATGTCCAGACCGGCACAAAGGTCGTCGAACTGGAACCATGGTTGAATGAAGGCTACTACTACTTTACTCTCGAGGAACTGGCATCTGTCCATATGGGTGACGTGGCAGAAACAACGATCTATATGCAGAAGGACGGAAAATATTATACCTCTCCTGTAGACCGCTATAGCATTGCTACCTATGCTTATAACCAGCTTGGGAAAGAGGCTTCTTCCGATAAACTGAAGACCCTCTGTGCAGATCTGCTGCGCTATGGTGCTGCAGCACAGACCTTTAAGGCCTATCGCACCGACGCTCTTGCAGATCAGGCTATGACCGCAGAGGAGAGAGCCTATCTCAGCGATATCGGCAAAATTACCTTCGGCAATACCAACGTAACACTGGGTGATGTGGAAAATCCCTCTGTTACTTGGGCAGGTAAGACCCTGAATCTGGGATCCAGAGTGTCTTTGAAGTTTGTCTTTGATGCAACCAATTATGAAGGGGATCCGGAAAC
Organism: Faecousia sp.; assembly: GCA_045601945.1. GTDB lineage: Bacteria > Bacillota > Clostridia > Oscillospirales > Oscillospiraceae > JAZOXB01. The sequence goes on from JAZSAO010000133.1 coordinate 6,497, forward strand.
CTTATGTGCTAACATTCAGTACAGAGACCAAAAGGGTGTTTACTGCACCCGTCTGCTGGTTGGTGCAAAGTACTACGGCTCGGGTAATCTGTATTACTTTGACTTCAACAGCCTCAAGGCATCCGAACTGCGCCACGAACTTTCCATATATGTCACTCTGGGAACCACCGGCAAAAAGCTGTCTCCCACTATGGTCTACAGTGCCGATACCTACGGCAACAACAAGACCGGCACCTTAGGAGACTTGTGCAAGGCTTTGTTTGCATACTCTGATTCTGCAAAGGTCTTCTTTGCAGGCTGAGAGACAAAAGCAATATTGACATATCATACGTTTTTTCGGATAGAACTTGAATCACTAAGGGGTGTAGGATGGAAATCCTGCACCCCATAGGGTGGAAAGAACCGTATATTTCCCAGACTCCCGTACATCATGGTTTTATTGAAAGCATAAAGCGAATGATCAGTTTCAATTATTTTTAAAATCCACCGTCAGTTTCGGGTGGATAGATGTGTTTGTTATTCATGGCAGTGAAATGAACCGCCAAAGGGCTGAATTTTTTGTAAAATTCAGCCCTTTTTCTATAAAAAGTTTGCAGCCTGTACCTTGCGGCACAGGCTGCTGTTTCTATGGGACGATCTTGATCAAACCGTTGGTTCGTAATGAATCATGAAGTCGCGTTGCTGATGAATGATGAATAATCGATGTGTGGCTATGCCACGGATTGAAATGGTCAGATCACAGTTTATCGAACCGTTTACCAAATCAGAATCAGCCCTTGCCTCTCCCATTGGAGAGGCAAGCGCCTTTGCCAACTTGGTAAACAACTCCATAAACGGGAATTTAAACGATAAATCACAGTTTATCATCCTGAATCGTCGCGAAGGGACACAAAAAATCGACCAGAAGAAAGATAACGACAAGAGCGTAGCGCCGGGAGAGGAGTCCGGAGGAGAGGGCGGT
>JAZSAO010000134.1:0-9247 GCA_045601945.1 Faecousia sp.
TGTGCCTTGGAGCCATAGCGGAGGAGTTCTGCACAGAGGGTCTTCAGCTTTAAGGCTGCATTTGCCTTATTCATCTGGGCATAGGCATAGGTGGCAATGCTGTACTCGGCAATGGGGGAGTAATGGTCTTGACCGTCTTTCGTTCCGTAGAGTACGGGGCGAATTTGGTCATTCATATGGACAGGGGTGAGTCCCGTTAGGGTAAAGTAATAGTAGCTACCCTTATCCTCCGGACGGATCTCAATGGTCTTTACACCGATTTTTACATTGCCTTCGTATACATCCCTTTCGGAAAGCACAAAGATCGTATCCATGTCATAGCCGCTGAGAGAGGCTTTGCTGATTGCCATGGTGACGGAAATATCACTTGCCAGATTCAGGGTATGGCCGATCTTCCAACCGGTTTCCAAAACAGGTTCCTTTGCCTCTTCTGCTCCGCAGATGCAGAAGCCTTCTTGGTAGCTGTGGGGAGCGGTTTCGGACAGAGAACAGTTTTTACAGCCGATGGTATGGACTTGGTCATCAACCTTTGTGTAAGTATAGCTGTGACCGGTTGCAGGAACAGTTTCCTGTGCGGTTAGAACGGCATTACATACAGCGCAGTGTTTTCCTTCTGTTAAACCGGTTGCGGTGCAGGTAGAAGCAACCGCCTTGTCGATGACCGAACTATGGCCGAGGGCAGGGATCTCCTCTGCGGAGAGTTCTTTTCCGCAGATGATGCAAACTTGGGCAATTCTACCCTTCTCTGTGCAGGTCGGTTCCGTTCTGGTCTCGGTGGTTTTGCCGTGAGCCATAGTTTCGCTGTAGGTGACAGTCTTTGTTGTGCCGCAGGTCAGGCAGGTCAGGGTCTTTTCGCCGTCCTCGCCGCAGGTAGGCTCCTTGGTGACAACGCCGGTGTTATAATGATGGGGTGCAGCAGGGATGGGCTGGGTGTATCTGTGGCCACAGTCGCAGGTGTAGGTAGCTACGGCTTCTGCAGAACAATCGGCAGTGGGAGCCTGCATGATGTAGGAGTGCTTATGTCCGAGTTTGCTGAAGCAGTAGCCCCACTGCTCGGTACCGTAGGAAGATCCGCTATAGACCTGTACATCAGCAATGCCGTCGGCCCCGTTTGTGGGGGTACCCTTGACAGCAATACGGAAGCTTGCATCAGCTCCTGTGGAAAGAATGCCGGAGCCGCTACGGTGGATGGTAACGGTCTTTTTATCGGAACTTACGGTAAAGGTGCAGGTGCCTGTAAAACCTTCGTTGGAAAGAATACCGTTGGTACCTTGGGCAGTGTCGACCGTCAGACCGTCGTTAAGCTTGAAGACAAGCTTCGTTGCGGTAAAGGGCACATGGATGGACTGGTTTGCAACATAAATTTCAACGCTTGCTTCACTGCTGTTTACATACTTTGCCACCGCAAACAGCGTCTTATAGTCGGTGCGGGAGAATGCGTAACCCAGCAAATCGCTGTTGGAGGCCATTGCGCTGACGACATTGGTCACTTCTTCGTCAATAATCGCAGTCGTGGGGTGGGTGGAGCCGGTGCTTTCATTGATCTGAATGGCCGCAACCACGGGGCAACCCCGCTTGATGCAGTTTAGGGCTACCGTTACGGGCCAAGAGGTGCTCGTGCCGTACTCAGAGGTATAGGTCGTAGGCACAGCGTAATCGATGTGCTTTACAAGCTCCTCAACGTACTGGCCGTAGGAATAGATGCCCACTTCATTACTATTTCCCGATTCGGGCATGATTGCCATGGTAAGCAGCTTGTCTCCGGCGGCGGCCTTCACTTCGGCAACAAAGTTTGTAACGGTGTCGATACGAAGCTTCTTCAAGCCACGTACACCAAGGTAGCCTGCGGTTTTGGTATAAACCACGCCGCTTCCGGAATGGACAGTTGTGGATGCCTTGTCGGTGTTGTAGTAGTCATCGGCAAACATTAGCTTTGAAATGGTATATCCACTGCTCGGTGTAGTGCCGCTGGAAGCCCACGCATAATAGGTGTAGCTTGCGCCATTATTGTAGCCCGGGGTGGAGCCGGTAACGGACTTGTACTTAAAGCTACCTTCCCGGCACAGTGCCTTGACAGCTTCGTTGTAGTCGCTGACCGTGCCGTAACCGCCCAGAAGGTAGGCGTCCAGCATATCCTTGCCCCAGTCGAAGTTCATCGTGCCGTAACGCATAGTGTCCAGATGGATGCCTGCGATGTCATAGTTTGCAACAAGCTCTTCGATCAAGGCCTTGGTGTAGTCCATATATGCCTGATTGCGCAGGTTGACATAGTAGTAAGTAGAGTCTGTGTAGGTATCTCTGAAGTGCTTTGCTCTTGCAGAGGTATTAACATTGGTGGTGTAGTGCTTATCGCGGCCTGTCATCATCCATGCATGGATACGGATGCCATAGGGAGCGGCTGCGGCGCAGATTTCTTCGAGATAATCGCGGCTACCGTTTTGCTCCACTGCGCCAGCGACATTGGTCTGCCAGGAAACCATACCGTCTGTACCCTTAACGAGGAAATAGATGTCCGTAAAGCCAAGCCGGGCATATTCCTTAGCGATGGCATCGGCACTTCTCGTGTCGAGAGCGGTTGCCCAAAGGTATGCGGCAACGATTCCATCCGTGCTCTCGGAACCGGTTGCGGGGAGGACGGAGCCGGAGGCTAACTTTGCTCCACAGTCAACGCAATACAGATCACCGGAGTAGCCGGTAGCATCTGCACTTGCTTCCTTTGCTCCCCGGAGTTCGGTGGTGCCGTGTCCTGTAGCAGGGATGCCTTCTGCACAGCTGTTTCCGCAGACAGTACAGTCATAGCGGAGGATACCGTCGGAAGTACAGGTCGCAGGGGTAATTTGGGCATCGCCGTAGGTGTGGGTTGCCAAAATCACAGTACCCTTCTTGAGCACAGTGTTACAGACGGTGCAAAGGGTATCGCCGGTATAGCCGTTGGTGGTGCAGGTCTTTGCAACTACGCCCACAAGTTGGGTCTTTCCGTGGCCGAGAGCCGGTATCTCATACTCGAAGGTGTCGCCGCAATCCTTGCAGACGAAGGCAATGATGCCGGGCTCGGTGCAGGTGGGATCGGAGAGCTTTCTGCCTTCGTAATCATGCTCGCTTCCTGTCAGCAGACCGCAATAGGAAGCGTATTCCAAATAGCTCGTGCCTGCACAGTAGGCTCGGACAATGGCAGGAGGATTGATCTCATGAGGCGTTCCCTTGACAGCAACAGTAATGGTTGCCTCACCGGTTCCGGCTTCCATGATGGTTTTGCCGCTTGCACTAACGGTAAGAGTATTGCCGCTGACTGTGAATGTGGGAGTATTGAGCCAGCCTTCCTTGTCGGTCAAGCCACTTGTAAAGCGGGAGGTGTCGATGGTCATGCCGTTTTGCAGAGCAATGGTGACCTTGGACATTTCGGAAGAAGAAACCTTGTTTGCACTGTACTGGTTATGGAGCGTGAAGGTAATAGTGGAATCCTCCGGGTTATATCTTGCGCCGGTTAAAAGAGTGGACGCGTCTCGGAAGATCGCAACGCCAAGGATCTCACCCTTGCCATCACCGTTGTTGATCTCTTCTGCCAACTCATATACTGCAGTAACATCGTTGTAAACTGTCTGACCGGTGCCCATCTTAGTGTTATCATCTAAACCGTAGGCCTGAATACCTGCCACCACGTTTGCACCGGCATTGGCGGCGTTATGGCAGAGCTCTGCAACCCAAGCCGAGGTCTTGCCGAATTCTACAGAGTAGACCATGGGGCAAATATAGTCGGTAACTTTTGCAAATTTCTCTGCCGACTGACCGTAGACCGTCTTTGAACCGGCGTTCTGCAGGGATTCGGGCATGACTGCAACGGTAATGATGTAGCCATCACCGGCGGTATCTCCCACCATCTTAACAAAGTTTGCAGTGGTATCGGTACGCATCTGGGCAACAGCCTTCATACCAATGGCGGTGGAGGAGGTGCCGGTCAAATAGGAAGCATAGGTGCCGTTTTTGGCGACAGTCAGTGCGTTGTTATAGTTTGTTGCGGTAATGCCGTAGTTATTGATCAGGTGATTTTTCGTTTCGTCACACCAGTCATAGAGAATGCCGCCATAACGGATGGTATCCAGATGGAAGCCGTCAACGTCGTAGTTGTCTCTGATCTCTGCTACAAGTGCTTTCATGTAATTCTGATAGGCAGCTTTGCGGAGGTTAATATAGTGGTTATTGATCTTGCTGCTACCCTGACCGTAGGTTGCATGGTAGTAGTCTGCTCCGGGGTTGTTGCTGAGATAATGATCATCTAAGGCGGCCATCATCCACGCATGGACGCGAATACCGTAGGGCTTTGCTGCATCGATGACCTCCTGCAGAATATCACGTTCGGGATACGCCACCAGTCCGCCTTCTACCTTAGAAGGCCAGTAGAGCTTACCGCTGGTACCCTTGACAAGGAGGTACACATCGGTAATGCCACTTTCGCTCATGGAACGCAGAGCCTGTTCGGCACTGCCCTCTCCCCGGTTGTAGATCACGCTGGACCAGAGCCAAATGCCCACGATATCCTCTCTGCTTGAGGTGACAGGAGCCGTAATATTGCCCTCTTCCACCATTTTGCCACAATCCAAGCAGTAGGTATCGCCGCTATAGCCGGGAGCGCCCTGTGTAGCAGAGATCTGTCCCCGTAGTTCCGTGTTCAAGTGTCCTGTTGCCGGAAGGGTCTCACTGCGATTGCCGTTGCAGACGGAGCAGATATAATAAACCGTGCCGGTCTCGGTGCAGGTCGGCTCGACCCGATTGGTTTCCTTGTAATTGTGCCGGGCGGCAATTGTGTTGCCGTAGGACACGATCTCATTACAGTCGAAGCAATAGACGTCTCCGGAGTAGCCGTCCTCTGTGCAGGTAGCAGGGCGCCCATTGCGCAGTTCCGTATTCACATGGCCTCCCTTGAGAAGAACCTCTGTGCGAGTGCAGCCACAACCGGTGCAGGTGTAGGTCATTACGCCGTCTTCTACACAGGTGGGGGTTTTGGTTACCTTACCGGAATCATAAACGTGGTTCGTGCCCGTTCCCTTAAAGTCATAAACAATCTGATACTTGTCTCTGACACTGGGAGTGTAGGAAGCGCCGGTGTAGGTTTCGATATAGAGTTTGCCCCGGTCGACATAGTAACCCTGAATGCTGTGACCGGAGGGCATGGAGGGCTTATAGAATTCCATCCAGCTTTTGCTTGCGGGCTTGTAGATGTAGATACGGGTGGTGGTCATCATATAAAGATTCTCTCCGTCGGTATCCAGATACTTCGCACCGCTGGGAATAGTGGTGACATAGGTGGATTTTCCGTCTTCCCACTTATACAGGCCGCTGTTTACATAGTAAATATCGTTCCCCACCAAGCAGAAGGCATTTTTGAAGTTCTTCCAGAAAGCATTATCATATTTGGTGGAGGTGGTATTGCCGGTAAAGTCATTTGCATCATGATTCGTTTTTAAGGCGGTGGATGAGAGCATGAAATCTGCATGCTCTGCACGGCCACTGTGATCAGGGATCGGATCGTCCCATGTGCAGTCCACATGGTATTCCTCACCGTCGATCTCAATGATATTCCAGGCGTGATTGAGTGCATCGGATCTACACACACTGCAGACGATCCCAAGGCGATTCATCAAATAGGCATAGGCCTCCTCGTAGCCCTGACAAACTGCCTTGCGGTTGACCAGAGCGCCGTATGCGGTATAACGAACGTCGTCTGTGAGGGGTTCAATGTCGTAGGTGCATTGCTGCACAAGCTCATCATGAACCAGCAGTGCCAATTCCAAATCCGTCAGATCCTCGGCTGCCAAAAAAGGACAGAGGAACTCATCGACAGCCACTAAGAGTTCATTCCGTCTTGCCATCGCTGCTTCATAGCTATCTACATAGTTATAACGCAAATAGCTGTAATATTCTCCCCGACCCATAAAAGAAAAGGATGATCTCAGCATGACCGCCTGCTCGGGATGGCGGCTGAGCAAGGCTGTTAAGGCTGACTTGGCCTCATTGCTGATGGGGATTTGGTAGTCGTAGATGTCACAGGTTACTTCTCCGGATAAAATCGAATCGTAAATCCGTTTCTGGAGTGATTTCAGGGATGCTTCGTCCAGATTCAGAATCTCCATTAGTTCTTCCGAGGTGAAATAGGTATAGTTGTCCCGTTTACGGGTCTCCGACACGAGGTAATCTTCCTCGTTGGTTGCAGATGCACTCAGACTGCACAAGGATATGAACAGCGCGAGAGCCAGCAGAAGGAAAACCACACGTTTAAGTTTCATGAAATAACCTCCCTAATTTAATATCTCACATATATTATACTATCATCAAAAGTTTGAAAATGCAATCAGAAATTACTTATTTTGCAACAATACAGAGCATCCCCCGGCTTGTGAAGATCTCCTGTGTTGTGAAAGTCGGTGTTGCATTTTCTGTCGTTTTGTGTTATGATGTAAGTTGTATTATAATGCGTGGAATATGCGCACTTTTCTTTGACACTCGAAAGGAGGTGCCGGATTGCGTAAGCTATTCCTGATCCTTATTTGCCTATCTCTGCTTTTGAGCAATGTGTTTGCCGCTTCGGATGAAATCACCAACATGGAGTCCCAGATCACCGTTGATGAAAACGGTGTTTGCAGAGTCACTGTTCTCGCAGAGGTACGCTTCGTCAACCGTCCCACTACATTTCTATTCCCCTTAGGTACCGATGCAAAAGACGTTGTAGCCTCCGGTGCCTCTTATGACATGAAAACGCTTGATGGGGTAAAATGCGTTGTTTTCGAAAACGAGTCCGGATTTTCCGGCTCCATAGCCTTCCAGTGCAGCTATACCCTGCCCTGCACCATGAGAGAGTTCTCAGACCGTCAGCATTTTACCGCAAAATTGCCGGAACGGGGATGGGAACTGCCCATCAATCGTTTCCAACTCAACACCACTTTCCCTGCCGAGATCACAAACTTCCCCCATTGGAAAAGCGCCTACTACGGTGATGTAATCGATAACTATTTGACCGTTCAGGTAGCAAATAATACCGTTACCGCTAAGTCTAATATTGTTTTCCGCGATCATGAGACCTTGACGATGGATCTCGATTTCCAACCGGATGCCTTTGTCCTAAAGCATCTGGCAGAGAAGTCCGTGCCCTTTGACAGAATTGCCTTTATTTCCCTCTATCTGCTATGCATCGGATACTGGCTCGTGGCTTTATGGAAAGGCCGGGATAAAGATAAAAAGGAACTCCCCTTCCATTACCAGTCTTCCGCCGGAGAGGTTCCCTGTCAGTTGTTCGGCGAGGATGCAGATATTGGCGCTCTCATTGCCCATTGGGGTAATTTAGGCTATATCTTGCTTCGCCGCGCTAAAGGCAATCACCTCCGCCTGGAAAAACAAATGGAAATGGGAAATGAGAGAAATACCGCTGAACGGAGAATCTTTCACTCCATTTTCCGATCCACCTCCGTCATCGAGGTTGCCGGCCCTCGTTTTATGGCTGCCGTCAACGCAGAAGCTTCTGTGCTTAGATCTCATTGGAGAAATCGTATGTTCCAAAAGAAAGACGGAAACCCAAGCCTTTTCTTATCCCTTTGTTTGGCTTCCGGTTTCTTCCTCTCTCTGATGTTATTCGATACACTTTTGGCATCCAGTTCGGGGCGTTGGTTCTGGATCATCGTCCTGACATTCCTAAGCTTACCCCTGTATAGTCTCCTGCAAAAGATCGCCTCCCATTGGTACCGCCCCACTCGTTGGATCTATATGGGGCTGGGAGTTGCTTCCATTGTTATTCTATATCTTCTGGCTGTTCCCGTCGAACTTGGCGTTTATCTATTCTTTAACCTGTTGCTTCAGCTGGGAGCAGGATATGTGACTCGTTTCGGCGGTCGAAGAACCGTTCCGGGGCAAGAAACCGTCCTTGAACTTTTAGGGCTCCGTCATCTAATCCATCACGGCAATCGGGATTTCGCCAAGGAGATCGTCCGTCGCGATAGCCAATATTATTATCGCGCCCTTCCCTACGCTGAGATCTTGGGTGTAGAAAAGCGATTCCATAAATATTTCGGTGCCGTTACTACAGAGCCCTGTCCTTGGTTTATTGACGAACGAAACGCTTCCCTCTCGGCAGCTACCTTCTATAAATTCTATAATGAATTTACCCGTCGTATCCGCTCCGAAAGTCGAAGTGTTTTCCTCCGCTCTCTCTCCAAAAATCTCGCAGCTTCTCTGCCGCGGATTCGTCCCGTTTTTGGCGGCGGAAGCGGACATACAAGCGGCTCTTCATCCCACAGCAAAAGATCCGGACGTTCTACCTCCCATCGTTCTACCTCCCATCGTTCCACTTCTCGTCGTTCCTCTTCCGGACGTTCCTCTACAAGATCGCATACCCACCCTTCTTCAAGACGTACGTATGCCACAGCCGGAACCCATCATCGGACAAACACTGCCCACAGTGGCAAGAGGAGTTAAATGCCTATGGATGACTATCGTTTCTTTGCATTCCTCTCTCGTATGCGATATATCACCCGTTGGGGCCTTATGCGAAACACTTTTTCGGAAAACATTCAGGAACACAGTCACATGGTAGCGGTTCTGGCCCATGGTTTGGCTATGATCCGTCGAGAGATCTTAGGGCTTCCCGCAGATCCGGAACGATGTGCGACTGCCGCCCTGTTCCACGATGCTTCCGAAATCTTAACCGGCGATTTACCTACCCCTATTAAGTATTTTAATCCGGAGATCAAAGCCGCTTATAAGCAAGTGGAATATATCAGCGGCACCAAACTTCTGGATATGTTGCCGGAAGAACTCCGACAGCATTATGCCCCTTTGGTCTACGAGAATGACGAAACGGTTCTCCCCATCGTCAAAGCCGCCGATAAACTCTCCGCCCATATTAAATGTCTGGAAGAACTAAAGGCAGGAAATACAGAATTTGAAACTGCCGCTACCCAGACCAAAGAAGCCCTTGTGTCCATGGATCTGCCGGAACTGAATTGGTTCATGGAGCATTGCCTCCCGGCCTTCTCCCGCAACTTGGACGAGTTGGAGTGAATTATCTATTAAAAATCCCTTTAGAGAAGAGTCTTCTCTAAAGGGATTTTTGTTTCCGAAACAGGGGACGGTTTGGTAAATTTTCATTTATCGAACTGTTTACCAAGTTGGTATAGACCCTTGCCTCTCCAATGGGAGAGGTGCCGCGACTGCGGCGGAGAGGGCAGTAGGGATTCCCGTTTTTGTACCGATTTCGTAGTAG
>JAZSAO010000135.1:0-3959 GCA_045601945.1 Faecousia sp.
AGGCTCCCATGGCTGTGTTCTGTAACTTCGATACCAAGCCCGGCTATGCAGGGGTAGAAAATCCCCTGTACAGTGCAGACAATGTCCTGCTCATGCTGGGCGATGCAAAGGAATCTGTTGCAAAGCTTGACCGCCTTGTAAAGTAATTCTCAAAAGCATTCCAACATATCCGTTTGTTTCAACACACACCCTTGGAGAGCAGCGCCCTGCTACTCTCCAAGGGTGACTCATATGACGGCCCTTGATTTTGGACCGATCATTGTGTATAATGCTTCCGGAATGAGAGACTCAGAAAGGATCGGACAGAAAATGAAAGAAAAGCTGGCTATTTTCGATTTGGACGGAACCCTCTTTGATACGGTGCCTGCCAATTTTGCCGCCTACAGAGGGGTTCTGGAAAAATACGGTTTTACCATAGATCAAGACTACTTTGCCACTCGTTGCAATGGCAGATATTATAAGGACTTCCTACCGGAGATCATTGGAGAAGATCCGATACTCATGGAACGGATCCACGAAGAAAAGATCGCCACTTATCCCCAATACTATTCCCATATTCGAGAAAACAAAGGGCTTTTCTCCCTTCTGGATGCTCTTTCCCACCAATATCATATCGCCTTGGTCAGCACCGCCGCAAAGAAAAGCGTCTACGAAATTCTGGAACTGTTCCAAAAGACCCATGTTTTCGATCTGATCCTGACACAGGCAGAGATCCCTCGCAATAAACCCGCTCCCGACGGCTTCCTTATGGCGATGGAGCATTTCTCTTCCAAGCCGGAAAACACCGTCATTTTCGAGGATTCCCCCCAAGGGATCGCCGCCGCCAAAGCCGCCGGCGCCCAGTATTTTGTTGTAAAAGAGATCCTTTGATCCACCCCTAACCGAATACAAAAAGCCACCTTCCCCTCACAGGAAATCCCCTGTGTAGGAAAGGTGGATTTTATATCTGACCGTGCCCCGCTTCTATCAATTTGCAAAGGATCGCCCCCACGGAGCACAGGGTTCTACAGATCTCCTTGGAAATGTCTATGCGCCCGAGGTCGTCGATTCTTCTTCACAATAACAATTATATATGATTCATATCCCAATGTCATCGGCATAGAATCGTCTTTTTATAGAAAAAATAGGCATAGAATAGGCGCAATATAGGCATAAGCAAAGGCACCACAAAATGCGATGCCCTATATAAGTTGGATTTTATTCTCCATTGTTTAATTGAGTGCTCGACATTGAAGTGTTTATTTCTTTTATATCCAGATCTTCTCCCATTATCAAATCATGAAAACTGCCAAATACAAATTCATGCTTAACACTATAAATAAAGTTTGAATCTGTTATTAACCGATATATTGCCACACCAATACCGCCAATATCTAACAAATCAAATCTTTTTGTTAATGCTACAACTGCGACATTGCTTGATGCTGCAACCGTGTTTGAATACATTAAAATTTTACGAGTTTTCACTTCGTATAATTCTCGTTCTTTGTCGGTAGTACCTTTGTAGAGAAGTCTATGTAACATAGCAATCATAGAATTTATAAATATGCTCAAACTTACCTGTTTTCCGACAACACGTATATTAGCCATATCAAGTCCATATTGTGCTAAATCGGAAGCTAGACTGGTATCAAAAACTCCGTCTATTAAGGTTAGAAACGGTAATGGTAAACTGTCTTTAGAGTCAACATCTGTAAGTAAGTGTTTAATTTCTAAAAGCAAGGATAGGCCAACTTTTTCCCAGCCCTCAATACCCTCTTGCGTTAATTTTTCGCCCACTTTTTTAAATATTGTAATTGTAGATGCTCTGTTTCTAAAGAAGTCCTTCTTGTTTTTTGTCGTAATGTGATATGATTGTAGCGTATTAGTGGTCAACGTAGAGGTTGCAATGTTTGCAGTGCCAAACACCAATCCAAGAATAGGGTCATGTCCTAATGTTGACCCACGATGTTTGAACTTTCCACCGCCTTTTAATGCTCCATTTGCGCCATTTAAAGCATCAAATGGAACTGGATTATCCTTGATTTCTTGTAACGATGGGTTGTAGTATTTATGGTGTCGATCTGAATGCTTTTTATCTTTACTGTATTTGCGTGCTTCCTCTTGATCACCTAAACGCTCTTTAAAATTCGTCCGTAAATATTGTCTTGCTATCTGCAGTCCTATTGCAGTAAAAAGAAAAACAACGTCAAGTTTAGATAAGCCTGTTTTTTCTTCAAATTCTTTGTCTAATTCTGCGATAATTTCATCAGACCTATGAGCGATATCCGCCACACGTAAACTTTCCTCAGTTATAACTTCGGCATTGTCTAAAATTGTCTCTCTATTTTGAGAAATAATATTACTTTCATTCTCAATTTTTTTTAGACGTTCATTTAACGAACTGTAATCCATTACGGAACCCCCTATGCGCATAATCTAGTACGAATCCCATACAATTTTTCTAAAAGTTCTTGCTTCTCATGACTCAACTGCTCGTTCTTTGTTAATAACGAATCTCTTTCTTTTTCAAGATCGGCTATGTAGTTCAAACATTCCTCCAACAGTTTGCGAGATTCTTCTTCCGTATGCTTTCTGGCTTGTTCTGTTTTAGACCATTCCTCTGCTTGCTTAGCAAACACTTTCGCTTGTTCAGCAAACTTTGCTTCATATACTTCAGATGTATCATTGCAACCATCTGCATATCCATCAACATAATCACCTTTGGCAAAATCAACAGCAATACACCAACCGATTGCTTCAGTTACTCCCGCGGCAACAGCTGCTGAAATAACCCAACCAACAACGGGAATAAGTTTTACTAAATTTCTTCCGACAAATGTTGATGCAGCAGTTGCTATCAAACCTTTAGCCGTAGATTCGCCTACTTTATGCTCAAACACTTTGCCAAGACAAAGTACCATTGTGATTTGAAAGCCCGAAATAGGCAAAGCGTCTGCCACAGGAATCGGAATAGCGCCTGCAGCCCCACTGGCTACAGATGCAGTATGTATAATTGTGTGACATTTTTTCAACTGATCCTTGGACATCAGTTTTTTTGCTTCTTTTCTCTTTTGCTTGGCTGTACTTTTATAGTTTGCTGACATAATTAAAACCTCTTTCTTAGATAATATTGGATTATTTCTTCTTTATTAGTTTCTTTAACCAACTTGCACCTGCTACACCGACTGCTGCGCCTATACCTATAGTTCCACCGACAGGACCCAACAACGTAAGACCTGCCACCTTGGCAACAGGTAAAACCATACCTGTAAACACCCCAGTGAGAGCAGCACCCGTGACTCCGCCTACCGCTGCAGCAGCTACTGTATCAATGCTGCTTTTTACGTTTTTATAGTTTTCTTCATCTAATTTATCGGCATGGTTTAATAAAATATCTATAGCTTGCGCTAAGGCTTCGTTTTCCGGATGTTCTTCAATTTCGCAATCCAACACAGCCCGTATAGCAATGTATTGAGTAAAATTCATAGGTGTCTTGTTGTTTTCTAAATTGCTAATGGTCTGTTTTGTAACTCCTATTTTATCACCTAACTGCTCAGCAGTCCACCCGGCAATTTTTCTTATTGACGATAGATTCTGTTGTAAGATTTTGATTTTAATTTCTCTATCATTAGATGAGTTCGACATAATATCACCTCTTCATCCATTATTATATAGCTGCAGCTTTACTTTGTCAAGTATTTTTACCAAGTAAATATAATTGTTTCTGGTCACTATGCAAAAAAGCCAGATGAACGTATACACTCATCCGACTTTGTGACAGTTTGAATATTCAGTTTTGCTGCTCAGAGTATGGATTTCTGACGCGTGCCTTTAGAAATACGTCCTCCTTTCTAAAAACCGCCGAAAAACCATAAAATTAGGGGCTTGTGTTCAATAGGGCAAACTTGCAAAATTCCTAGTGTTTATGCGCCTTTCAGGCGGTTTGCCCTATTATAACACAAGCCTCCGATTCTTCT